>JAPKMV010000259.1 GCA_026645635.1 Caldilineaceae bacterium | reverse complement strand
CTGGTCGTCGATGACGAACCGAATATCGTCGAACTCAACCGCATGTACCTGGAGAGCGCGGGCTATCGCGTCGTGGCGGCGCGTACGGGTGACGAGGCGCTCGCCTGCCTCACCCGTGAACAGCCCGACCTGGTGGTGCTGGACTTGATGCTCCCCGGCGTGGACGGCTGGGAAGTCTGTCGGCGCATGCGCCAGAGCAGCCAGACGCCGATCATCATGCTGACCGCGCGCACTGAGGACGTCGACCGCATCGTCGGGCTGGAACTGGGCGCCGACGACTATGTCACCAAGCCCTACAACCCGCGCGAGTTGGTGGCGCGCGTGCGCGCAGTGCTGCGCCGGGTGAATCCGCCGGCCGCGGAACCGACCGCCAATGGTGCGGCCAGGCCGCTGGTCGTCGGCAACCTGATGCTCGATGCGGCGCGGCGCACCGTCACGGTGGCCGGCGCGCCGCGCACGCTGCGCGCCCGGGAATTCGACCTGCTCCAGTTTCTGCTGGAGCATCCCGGCTTGGTGATGAGTCGCGAGCAACTGCTCAGCCAGGTCTGGGGCTTCGACTACGCGGGCGAGACGCGCACGGTCGATGTGCATGTGGCCAGCCTGCGCCGCGAGCTGCAGGGCAGCGACTGCGAGATCGAGACGGTCTGGGGGATTGGCTATAAGATTGTTGGGCCGCCCGACAGTTGAGAGATTGGGAGATTAGGAGATTGAGGGATTGAGGGATTGAGGGATTGGGCAACCGGTTTACGCGACTCAACCATAGTTTGAATGGGCGGCTGCTGCTGACGCATATGCTGGTGGCGGCGGCGGTGCTGCTCATCGCGGCGGTGCTGCTGCTTTCGCTCCAGGCGCCGGTGCGCAACGACCTGGCGCTGCGCCGCATGATCGAATGGCTCGACACGGCCATCACGACGACACGCGGCAGCCTGGTGCAGGCGGCCCTGGCCGCCAACGACCAGAGCGGCGCGGCCGACAGCTTTCTGGAACTGCTGCGCAACCAGGCCGAAAACCTCAACGGGCGCATCCTGCTCGTCGATGGCGCCACCGACGCCGTGCTCTTCGACACCGGCGACGCGCTCGTGGGGGCGGTATGGCAGCCAACCGACGCCCGCACCCTCGACGTCCAGATGGAGCGCTGGCGCCCTGGCCGTATGCGCGATATGCAGCACATGCAGCCGATGGACGCCGCTACGCTGCAAGGGCAGGTGCGGTTGGACGGCGCCAACTGGATGTACATCGCCGCGCCCCTGTTTTCGGCGCGGGGTGGCGAAAGCGTCGATCTGGTGCTCTTGCGCCAGGAAAACAACACGATCCAGGCGGTCATCGAAACGGTGCGCGAGGCGCCGCTCTGGCTGCTGCTGATCCTGGTGGCAACGCTCACGCTGGTGGTCTTCGTGCTCAGCCGCTGGACGGCGGGCGCGGTCTCGCGCAGCCTGGCGCCCGTGCTGCAAGGCACCGAGGCCATCGCCGACGGCGACCTCGCCTATCGCATCGACAGCGGCGCGACCTCGATCAACGAACTGCGCGCCCTGGCCGAGAGCTTCAACCAGATGGCCGCCCGGGTGCAGCGCAGCCAGCAGGCGCAGCGCGATTTCGTCGCCAACGTCAGCCATGACCTGAAGACGCCGCTGACCAGCATCCAGGGCTACAGCCAGGCGCTGTTGGATGGCACCGCGGCCACGACCGCCAGCCGCGAACGCGCGGCGGTGGTGATCAACCAGGAGGCGCAGCGGCTGGGGCGGCTGGTGGAAGAGGTGATCGACCTGGCGCGCATCGACAGCGGGCGGCTGCAACTGCGGCCCGAGCCGGTCGACCTGGCTGCGCTGATCGACGAGCTGGTGGAGCTGCTCGAACCGCGCAGCGCGGCGGCGGCCATCACGGTGACGGTGCAGGTTCCCGCCGGCGGTCTGCCGCGCCTTAACGCCGACCCCGACCGCCTGCGCCGCGTGCTCACCAACTTGCTCGACAATGCGCTGGCCTACACCCCACCCGGCGGCGCAGTGGCGATCACGGCCACCCCCTATCCGCGCGAGGGTGCAGCGCCGGTGGGGATCGAAGTCGCCGTCACGGACAGCGGGCCGGGGATCGCGGCGGAGGATCTGGAGCGCATCTTCGAGCGCTTCTACCGCGTGGACAAGGCGCGCACCGCGGGCAACGGCTCCGGGTTGGGGCTGGCCATCGTCAAAGAGATCGTGGAGGCGCATGGCGGTGTGGTGGGGGTGGAGAGCACGCCCGGCCAGGGCAGCCGCTTCTGGCTGCGCCTGCCGGTTTGATGGGGTGATGGGGTGAGAGGGTGAGAGGGTGAGAGGGGGTGAGCGCTGACATCTTTCGCGTCTTTCGCCCCCCTTTCGCGCTTTTCGTGTTCCAATCCCCTCCGCCCCTCGCTTGACTTCACCCCCAAAACCGTGCGACGTTTGGACGCCAGTCGCGCGGTTATGGTATACTCTGACTCGCTGCGCTGCGGCGCAGTGTTCCCAGTCGGCTGGACAACCACACTGCAACGAAATTCACGGAGGGTCCTGTGCGGGTAGGCGTTCTGCAAGAGAATCTGGCCAAGGCGCTGTCGGTTGTCGGCCGCGCGGTCTCATCGCGCAGCACCATGCCGGTGCTGGGTAACATCCTGCTCGAAGCGCGCGACAATCAGTTGCGGCTGGCCGCGACCAATCTGGAGATCGGCGTCAACTGCTGGATCGGCGCGATTGTCGAAGATGAGGGCGCGATCACCGTGCCGGCGCGGCTGCTGGTCGACTTTGTCGGCAATCTGCCGCCGGAGCGGGTGGACATGGAGCTTTCCGTGCGCACGCAGACGCTCAACCTGCGCTGCCTCAAAATTGAGGCAAACCTCAAGGGCATCGATGCGGCGGAGTTCCCCCACATCCCCACGGTGAGCGAACAGAACGGGCCGGGCTTGATGGACAGCGGCGACGGCGTCGCCATCGAGTTGGAATCGAACGGCCTGCGCCGCATGGTGGATCAGGTCGTGTTTGCTGCGTCCAGCGACGACAGCCGGCCCACGCTCACCGGCGTGGAAGTCACCTTCCACAACAGCCGGATCACGATGGCCGCCACTGACGGCTATCGGCTGAGCCTGCGCAGCGCGCCCGTCGAGAGCGCGCTGCCCGACGACAAGATGGTCGTCATCGTGCCGGCCAAGAGCCTGGCCGAGTTCGCCCGCATCAGCGCCGACGCCGACGAGAACCAGCCGGTGCAGGTGCTCGTGACGCAGTCGCGCAACCAGATTCTCTTTCAGATCTGGGGGCGCAACCAGGAGGGCAAGGGCGGCAGCTTCCACCGCGTCGAGCTGGCCAGCCAATTGATCGACGCCCGCTTCCCGGACTACCACGCCATCATCCCCAAGACCCACACCACGCGCACCGTGGTGGACACGGCGGCGTTTCTCAAGGCGGTGCGGCTGGCGATTCTCTTTGCCCGCGACAACGCCAACATCGTGCGGCTGCGCATCAACCCGGCCAACGGCGCGGCCAATGGCCAGCTCAGCCTCACCGCCACCAGCGCCGAGGTCGGCGACAGCGTCAACGACATCGACGCCCTGGTGGAAGGCAACGACCTGGAGATCGCCTTCAACGGCAAATATCTCATCGACGTGCTGAGTCAGATCGAACAGCCCCAGGTGCTCCTGGAGACGACGCAGCCAACTCGCCCCGGCACCCTCCGCCCCGTGGGCATGGGCGAAGACGAGTTCCTCCACGTCGTCATGCCGATGCACCCTTCGCGGTAAATGCAATAGACCGCAGATTTGGCGGATGCGACGGATTTACGCGGATCAAAAAAATCCGCGAAAATCCGTCTAATCCGCCAAATCTGCGGTCTATAGATTGTCAGGGCTTCTCCGGGACCGCCAGCACCATCCCCACACTCAAAGCGTTGGGCGAATTCATCACGCCGCGGTTGGCCGCGTAGATTTCTTCGACCATGCCCGGCTCGCCGTAGAGATTCATGGAGATGCCCCACAGCGAATCACCGGCCTGCACCGTGTAGGTGGCGGGCAGCCGCACGCGCACATTGAGCAGGGAAATTTCGCCGACGTTGGGCGCCAGCTTGACGTAGCCTTCCAGGTCGGCGCGTTGCTGCACTGACTCCACCGTTCCTTCCAGCACGAGACGCTCCCCCTCGCGCCGCGCCAGCACGGGCAACGCCGCCAGATCGCTGCGCCCTTCGGCACGCAGAAACGCGGCCAGATCGAAAGGCTGGCTCTCGGCAATCACGGCCACGACAGCAGGATTCTGCGCTGCCAGCGGCTGGGCGACGGTTGGCGCTGCCACCAGATCGAGCGCGATGGTCGGCGTGGGCAGCAAGATCGGCGCGGCGGGGCTGTCGGCGGCCGGCGCAACGACGGCGAAGGTGGCGGTGGCCGCAGGCGCGGCCGGTTGCGTGGCTGCATTCACCGGCGCAGGCGCCAGGTCGATGCGCGGTTCGGCAACGGCTGCGATCTCGAACTGATCGATCCAATCCGGGGGCAGCCGGTTCCAGCCCCACCAGCCGCCCACCAGCATCAGCGCCGCCAGCATCACCCAGGCGACCGGCTGGATGCGTGCGCTGGATTCCGCCTGCGGCCGCCGGTCACGCCCGGCGCGCGGTGGCAGCAGATCGGCGTCGGTCGGCACAGCTTCGGGGAGATGGGTCTGCGCCTGGTTGGCGCGCAGCAGCCATTCCGCTTCGCTGCGCAGGGGGCTGTCCACCGGCACCGCCGCCACAAATTGGCGCATCTGGTCGAGCCGATGCAGCCGCTTGGCCAGGATTGCGCCGAGCAGGTTGAGTTCTGGACAAGGTTGAAAGGTAACGCCGCGCTGCACTTCCTGCACCGCGTGCACCAGGTTGTCGGCGTCGGCAAAGGCGGACGCGCGCGCATAGAAGTAGGCGATTGCTTGCTCGCTGTCGATCAGACGGCGCAAGTTCGCGCCACACTCTGGACAGCGCGTGACATCTGGCGAGATGAGCACTGCTTGCCCACAGTGGAAACAGGTGACTTCGATCATGGGAGCTCCGGCCCTCCACTTGATGAGTCTGCATTATTCGGTTGAGATTGCGATGGTCAGCTTCGGTAGAACCGATTGCGCCTGTTGTTGCCGACTACCTGCCGGTTGGTTCGGTGAGCGAGGAAAGTTCCAACCACCGTTCCATGGCTGCGTCTACTTCCTGTTCGATTTTGTTGAGTTCGTCGGAAAGAACACGTAGGCCCGCATAATTATCGCCGCTTTTTTGAATCTCGTCCAGTAGCAAAAATCGCCGCGTTTCCAAACCCTCGATGCGCACTTCCAGGTCGTTCAACTCCTGCTGTTCTTTCCAGGTAAGCCGCCGTTCGCTGCGCGCCCGCCCGGATTTTGCCGGCGGCGCAACGGCGGACGCTGCTTTGACCGGCGGCGTCGCCGCTTCCTCTTGCAGCCGTACAAAGGTGCTGAAGGGGCCGGGATAGCGCGGCCCGAGTTTGCCGTCGGCCAGCGTCACCAGGAAATCGACCGTGCGGTCGAGAAAGTAGCGGTCGTGGCTGGCCACAACCAGGCAGCCGGTAAAGTGGTCGAGAAACTCCTCCACCACGGCCAGGGTCTGGATATCGAGGTCGTTGGTCGGCTCGTCGAGCAGGAGGATGTTGGGCTGATGGACGAGGGTGCGCAGCAGGTAGAGCCGCCGGCGTTCGCCGCCGCTCAGGCTGCCGATGCGGGCGTACTGCATCGGGCGGGGAAAGAGAAACCACTCCAGCATCTGCGCCGCTTCCACCCGTTCGCCCTCTTTGGTGC
>JAPKMV010000258.1 GCA_026645635.1 Caldilineaceae bacterium | reverse complement strand
CTGCGAGCACGGTGCGCAGATAGGCCAGCACCTCCTGGTGGAGCGGGTTGACCTGGTACGCCTGCATTGCCGCCAGATTGTCGAAGCGCGTGGTCAGCGCCACGTCGTAAGATCGCCCTGAGCGCACCACATCCACGCCGACTTCGATGCTGCGCAGTTCGGGGATTTTGCCTTCCATCGCGTACAACCGGCGCACGACTTCCTGGGTCGTCTCCGGCGACGGCTCCTGCAACTTGAAGAGCACGATGTGGGTCAGCGGCCGTGGCTGCGCAAGCTCCGGGTTCGCCTTTTTGCTCAAGTCAAGGCGCATCACGCGTTCGCCGTCGATCTCGTCGCCCCGCTCCACGAAGCCCAGGCTCAGGTAGAAGGGCAGCGGCGACCCTTCGCCCGGCACATAGCTGACAAGCAGCTCCCTTGCGTTAGGGCGCCCGCAGACGTAGTCGATCAGGTGGAAGATCGCCTGGCGGGCGAAGCCCATACGCTGGTAGCGGTGGTCGATCATCAGCCGCCAGAGGAAGTACTCCGGCGTCAGCGGGTCGTCGTAGAGCATGACAAAGCCGACCGGCGTCTCGTCGGCGTAGATCGCCCGCGGCCAGGCGTAGCGGTTGAAGGCGGCCTGCGCCATCGAAACGGCGTTGGACGCCACGAATTGATCCTGCCCCGGCCCCGTTTGCAGACGCATCACCGCGGACAGGTTGTCGTTGGTCACTGGGCGCAGGGTCACTGCGGCGGAGCGGGTGACCGCGGGTAGACTTGTTGATTCATCAGGCATGTGCATCCCCTTGTCATTACAACGCAAACACGATAGCGCAATTGTCAATTGTTGACTGCCGATTGTCAATGGGTGAGGTCGCCCCTCGCAACTCGCCCCTCGCCCCTCGCTAGATCGGCATGGCGGTCAGGCCCGGCTCCTCCGAAGGCAGCACACGACCGGCAATGACCGGGTCGGGCAGGTTGAGATGGCGATGTTCGGCCACCAGAATGGCGCGATCTGCGCTCCAGAAGAAGTTTTGTTCGCCGATGGTTTTGTTCATCCCGGCGCGCTCCAACATGTTCATCACGCGGGGATGCACCGCCGCCAGCATCAGCGTCTTCCCCTGCTCCTGGAGCCGGTCGTGCAGCGTCTCCAGCGCTTCGAGACCCGACAGGTCGATCAGCGGCACGGCGCGCATCGACAGGATCAGCGTGTCCACATCCTCTTCATGGGCAAACGCCTCGTTGAAGGTGTTGGTCGCTGCAAAGAAGAGCGGGCCGGTGAGATAGGCGACGCGTATATAGTTGCACTCGGTGCGCACGTCGATGCCGCGCAGCCGCATCCGCTCTACATCCACCTTGCGCACGTCCACCTCCAGGTTGGCCACCTGGTTGATGAAGACGCCTGCCGACAGGATGCCGCCGATGATGATCGCCTGGGTCAAATCGAGTGTGATCGTGGCGAAAAAGGTGACGAGAAAGGTGACGATGCCGGTCTTGAAGCGGTGACCGAACATGAAGCGGATCGCAGCCCACTCGTTCATGCGCACGGCGGTGACCATAAGCACGCCTGCCAGCGCCGCCAGCGGGATCGCGGAAATGGCGTTGGCAAAGAGCAGCGCCGCGGCCAGCAGCGCCACGGAATGGATGATCGACACCATGCGCGTCTGCCCGCCCGACTTGATGCCCACCGAGGTGCGGGCAATGGCGGCGGTCGCCGGCACGCCGCCGAAAAAGGGAATGATGATGTTGCCGATGCCCTGCGCGACCAATTCCTGGTTCGCCTGCAAACGGATACCGGTCATCTTGCTGGCCACCGCGCCGCAGAGCAGGGATTCGACCGCACTCAGCGCAGCGATCGAAAGGGCGGGCACCAGCAGCGAACTCACGCTGCCCCACGGGATCGTGTCCAGCGTCAGCCGATCATCCAGCAAAATGGTGCGCGGGATGGCGCCGATGCTGGCCGCGTCCCAGCCGGTCACCAATACCAGCAGCGTCGCGGCGATGATGCCGATCAGCGAGGCGGGTACGAAGCGGCTCCACGCCTTTGGCCAGAAGACCATCAGCAGGATCACCACGCTGCCCACCACCACTGTGGGCCAGTCGGGCAGCCAGCCGCCTTGAAAATAGCCGAGAAATTTCTGCGCTGCTGACTCGTGCGCCGGCGTCTGGACACCCAGAAAGTTGTCGATCTGACCGACAAAGATGATGAACGCGATGCCCGACGTAAAGCCGGAGATCACCGACGAGGGGATGAAGGCGACAAAGCGCCCCATGCGCAGCAGGCCGATGAGCAACACAATGACACCGGCGAGCACACCGGTCACCCACACGCCCTCGATGCCCACGCGCTGGGCAATGACGATGAGCACCGCACTCATGGCGCCGGTGGGGCCGGAAATCTGGTAAGGGGCGCCCGACAGTGCACCGATGATAAAACCAGCCAGGATGGCCGTCACCAGACCGGCCGGCGCCGTCGCACCCGACGCCACACCGAAGGCCAGCGCCAGCGGCAGCGCCACCGCCGCCACCGTCAACCCGGCCAACAGGTCTTGCCGAAAAATCCCTAGCGAATACTTGCCAAATTCACGTCGCCACAGTTCCCACAACGACACCCGTTGCATACACCTGACCTCGCTTCCCACTGCATAAGTGCAAAACAAAGATAGGGCGAGACGATGCTCGCCCTACGCGCATAGATTATGCAAGGAGTTGTACGCCCGCGTGGGGACGTTGTCAATCTGAGGATGGAATGAAAATGAATTGCGCCGCTACTTTTCCTGCGCCATGTGGTAGACCACATCGCCGGCGGCAAGCACCGCCAGCGGCTTGAGTTTGCCGTTGTGACGTTCCACCGCCACCACGCGGTGGATGTGATGATCCACCAGCAGTTCCATCACGCGCAGCATGGGATCGTCAAGCTCGACCGTCACCACGTCAGCCGACATGCAGTCTTGTACGCGTAGCAGTGGCCAGTCCGTCCGTTTCAGACAGGCGCGCACCAGGTCGGTTCGGCTGATTACGCCGGCCAGATAGCCATCTGCATCTGTGACGACCAGCGCGCTGACATTGTGCTCCTGCATTTTGCGCGCCGTGGCCAACAAGTCTTCATCCGGGCCGATGGTATAGACGCCCAACCGCTTGGCCTGCAGCACCGATAGATTGCGCATTGGCATGGGAGCCTCCTGGAATTTGTGAAAGATTGCACGTACTGCTGCATTGTAACGAACAGAGCGCCTCCTGCCAAGTAGCGGCAAAGCCGTTGGACGCGCATCGCGGCAAGACAGAGGTCGCGCCCTCCTCTCGCACACGCGCACTTGGGGACTTGACAAGGATTATTCATTGCATATAATTTTGTTAGCTTTAACTAACTTATTGACTTTCGGCAGAAAGAGGACGTTTTTATGCATCAAGAAATCCATCGTAGAACAGGCACAAAGCGGAAGCCATCCGGGTGGCGGGTAGCGATGGCGGCGGCTGTACTGGCGCTGTTCCTGGCTGGCTGCGGCGGCGCACCCGCAGACGACGGTAGACTCGCCGTCGTCGCCACCACCGGGCAGGTCGGCGACATCGTGCGCAATGTGGGGGGCGATGCTGTCGCCGTCACCACGCTCATGGGGCCAGGCGTCGATCCCCATCTTTATGTAGCCAGCGAGGGCGATGTGGCCACGCTGCAAGACGCCGATGTGATCTTCTACAGCGGCATCCATCTGGAGGCACAGCTTGCCGAGGTGCTGCGGCGGCTCGGCGAGCGCAAGCCCAGCGTGGCCGTGGCCGAGGCCATCGACCCGACGCAACTGCTGCCGATCCCCGGCGCCGCCGACCAGCACGACCCCCACGTCTGGTTTGACGTGACGCTCTGGGCGCAGACGATCGCCGCCGTCGAGACGACGCTGGCCGAGGCGGATCCGGCCAACGCGGCCCAGTACGCTGCCAACGCCGACCGCTATCGCGCCGAACTGGCCGAACTGGACGCCTACGTGCGGGCGCAGGCGGCGCGGGTGCCCGCAGAGCAGCGGGTGCTGGTCACCGCCCACGACGCCTTCCACTACTTCGGTCGCGCCTACGGTTTCGATGTGCGCGGGTTGCAGGGCATCAGCACGGCGGCCGAGGCGAGCACCGCCGATGTGCGCGACCTGGCCGACTTCATCACCGCCAACCAGATTCCGGCCATCTTTGTCGAAACGTCGGTGCCGGTGCGCACCATCGAGGCGCTCCAGGCTGCCGTGCGCGACCGCGGCTTCGACGTGCAGATCGGCGGCGAACTCTATTCGGATTCGCTCGGCGACCCGGCCGGGCCAACCGGCACGTTTGCCGGCACTGTGCGTCACAATATCGACACCATCGTGCAAGCCTTGACAGGAGAACAACCATGACCAGCCCCACCGCAGCAGCAGTGATTTCACCCAATACACCGGCGGTGGAAGTCGAAGACCTGACCGTCGCCTACCATGAGAAGCCCGTACTGTGGGATGTAGACCTGCGCGTGCCGGCCGGGGTGTTGATGGCGATCATCGGGCCGAACGGCGCGGGCAAGACGACGCTGATCAAGACGATCCTGGGGCTGATTCCGTCCGCCGCGGGCGAAGTGCTGGTCTACGGCAAGCCTTACGCGGCCATGCGCCACCGCGTGGGCTATGTGCCGCAGCGGGGCAGCGTGGATTGGGATTTTCCCACCAGCGTGCTCGACGTGGTGATGATGGGGCGCTACGGCGCGCTCGGCTGGTTCCGCCGCCCAGGCCGCCAGGAGCGGTCGCTGGCGCTCGCGGCGCTGGAGAAAGTGGGCATGGCGGATTACGCCAATCGACAGATCAGCCAGCTTTCCGGCGGCCAGCAGCAGCGCGTCTTTCTCGCCCGCGCCATTGTGCAGGATGCCGACATCTATTTCATGGATGAACCGTTTCAGGGCGTCGATGCCATGACGGAGCGCGCCATTGTCGGCCTGCTCAAGGATCTGCGTGCGGCGGGCAAGACGGTGCTGGTCGTCCACCACGACCTGAATACAGTGCCGGAGTATTTCGACTGGGTCACGCTGCTCAACGTGCGGCGCATTGCCAGCGGGCCGGTTGCCCAGGTCTTCACCGAGGAGAACCTGCGCAAGACCTACGGCGGGCGCATCGCGTTCGTTAATCGTGACCTGGGCGCGCTGCCGGTGGAGGTGGCCGCCGCCGCAGCGGATTAGACAGAGGGGCGAGTTGCGAGGGGCGAGGGGCGCTCCAACCGAACACCTACCGTGAGTGAGGTCTGCACTTCACAATTCGCAATTGACAATTCACCATTCACAATTTGGAGCCGACGAGTTCCACTGGACAGGAACGTATTCATGGACATCACTCCACTTTTGACCGACCTTTTCAACGACTACACCCTGCGCACCGTGGCATTGGGCACGGCGCTGCTCGGCCTGGTGAGCGGCGCGCTGGGCGCCTTTGCCCTGCTGCGCAAGCAGAGCCTGATGGGCGACGCCATTTCCCACGCCGCGCTGCCGGGCGTCGTGCTGGCCTTCATGCTCACCGGTCTCAAGGGGCCGCTGGTGTTGATGACCGGCGCCGCCATCGCGGGCATTGCCGGCGTGCTGGTGGTGGTGCTGCTGACCCGCACCACGCGCATCAAGCAGGACAGTTCGCTGGGCATCATTCTCGCCGTCTTTTTTGGCTTCGGGCTGATGCTGCTCACCTTTTTGCAGAATAACCCCGATGCGCGCCAGGCCGGGCTGAACCATTTTCTCTTTGGCCAGGCGGCGACGCTGCTGGCGGGCGACGTGCTGGTGATGGCGCTCTTTGGTGGT
>JAPKMV010000257.1 GCA_026645635.1 Caldilineaceae bacterium | reverse complement strand
GAAATGTACCGCCAATGCCAGGCGTTTGACCAGCGGCTTCAGGAGTTCCTGGCCGAGCGCTCGGTCAAGCTCAACAACTTTGCGGATCTGGAAGGGCTGTGCCGATACCTTGGCTAGGCGCAGCCCTCAGTGCGCCAGTTTGCCGTCATCTGTACGTACCACTTTCAGAAGTGAACGCCCGCAGCACTCGCCGTTCCTGCATCACAACCATGCTGATGCAGATCGCGCTTTTCGGTCCCGTACACGTAATGATCGTGCTGTCCCGCTAGATCTACCGCTGGCTTTCAGCGGTGCCAAGCTGCGTTCGGCGCCTACCCCGCGCTCGGCAGCAGCCGGCGCAGCGGCCCCACCGGCAGCGAACGCAGCACCGCGGCCATGTCGTCGCCGCGCAGCGCGCCGGTGAGGATCAGCCCGCCGCCGTAGGCCAGAAGCCCAATCCCCACCGCCAGCCAGGCATTGAGACCGAAACTGATCAGTGCATAGCAAACGGCGCCCATCAACGCCACGGCGATGCCCGGCGGGCCGTAGACGCGCAGCCAGGGCACGACGCCCACGTTACGCCGCACGGCGAAGTAGAAGGGGAAGAGCAGGCTGAACTCGCTCAGGATCGTGGCGAGGGCCGCGCCCACATAGCCCAGCCGCGGGATCAGGATCAGGTTGCCCACGATGTTGAAGACGACGCCCATCAAAAACGCCCGCGTCAGAAAGTGTTGCTGATTCACTGCGATCAGCACGTACTGCGTCACGCTGTTGGCAAAGCCGATGGGGATGCTCCAGATGATCACCTGGAAGGCCAGGTCGGCGCCGCCCGTGTACGGAATCTGCATGCCGAAGATCTCGAAAACGCCCGGCACATCCAGGTACTGTACACCGCCGACGATGAAGACCAGCGGCCGCGCCAGGAAGGTCACGGCCATCGCAATCGGCAGGCTGAGCATCGTCAGCAGGCGCAGGCTGACCACGTAGGCGCGCAGCAGGCTGTTCGACTCGCTGCGCGCCAGCCGGCTCATCAGCGGGAAGATGGCCATGGTCGAGACCGCAGGAATGATGTTCAGCCCGTCGATGTACTTGAGGCCGATGCTGTAGAGACCGACCGCCGCGGCGCCGGCCAGGGGGAAGAGAATCCAGACGTCGATGCGCCAGAAGATGGTGGCGAGCAGGTGATTGATCATCAGCGGCCCGCTGACGCGCACCATCCAGCGCTGGAGCGGCCAGTCCCAGCGCCATTGCGGCTTGAAGAGCGTGGTGCGTAGGAGCCAGTAGAGCCAGAGCACCTGAAGGATGTTGACGGCTAGCGCCACGGCGGCCAATCCCACATAGCTCCAGCCCAGCAGCAGCACCAGCGCGCCCAGCGTCACCTTGAGCAGCGCCACCGCGTTGGTCAACCCGGCGGGATACTCCATCTTCTCGAAGGCGTGGAACATGCTGCTGAGCGCGTCGGCGTAGTTGGCGAAGATCATCGCCAGCGCCAGCAGCGCCAGCGCCTGCACCTCCTGCACGCCGATGCTCTCCGCGCCGGGCACGACCGCGCCGACGAAGCGGTAGCCCAGCACCACCAGCGCCATGAGCGGCAGGCAGATCAGCCAGAGGAGCGTGCGCAGCGCCAGCACGTTGGTTAGATAGCGGCTCGACTGGTTTTTGTCCGCGGCCACGTCGCGGGTCAGCAGCGTGCCCAGGCCGTAGCGGCTGATG
Source organism: Caldilineaceae bacterium (assembly GCA_026645635.1). Taxonomy (GTDB): domain Bacteria; phylum Chloroflexota; class Anaerolineae; order Caldilineales; family Caldilineaceae; genus Fredericiella. The sequence continues at coordinate 4,070 of JAPKMV010000257.1, read as the reverse complement.
ATCTCGAAGAAGCCGTAGATGGCGACGACGAAATAGTATTGCCCCGTGCCCACTGGCCCCAGCAGGCGCACGTAGAGCATGGCAAAGGCGAAGTCGATGGCCTTGTTGGTCAAGCTCAACCCCATGGGCACCAGCGAATTCTTTGCCACCCGCTGCACGTCGTCGGCGTCGATCTCCGGGCGATAGTAGCGGCCCCAGAGCCAGTAGAGCAGCAGGAGCAGCAGCGTCATCGCCGCCAGGAAGCTGATGTAGAGGCCGAGTTTGAAGCTCATGGGGCTGTAGACAAAGCGCACCGTCCACTGACCGTCGTCGGGCAGGTAAACCGCCCGCAGCGCGCCGTTGGCCCGGTAGAGCTTCAGTTCGGTCTCCTCGTTCTCGCCGCCGCCGAAGGGGCGCAGGTACGCCTTCCAGTCGGGGAACCAGGCGTCACTCAGCACCAGCCAGCCGCGGTCGCTCAGGTTCACGTCGACGAACACTTCGTCGGCGGTGTAGCGGCTGATGCGGGCGTCGGCGAGCTGCGGGCTGGCGGGGATCAGCGCATTCGCGTCTGCGGGCGCCTCTTCCAGGAAGACAGTCTCCCGCAGGTCCGCGCTGGTGAGCGGCTGCTCCGCGGCCGGCAGCACTTCGGCGCGGCGTGCGATGAAGGCGCGCGGCAGCACTTCCTGGTTCTCGTAGACGCCGATGCTGTCGTCGCGGTAAATCTCCACCCAGGTGGGATTCGGCACGTGATGCTCGGTCAGGAGATACTTCACGTTGAGCAGGTCGAGCAGCGGGTTGTCCAGCGCCCCGTAGACGTCGCCGCCGGGCTGGCTGTAGATCGGCGCGATGCGGTTGTAGAGCAGCTCGTTCTCCTGCGGCTGGATGCGGTTCATCAGGTCCACATACTGCCGCGGGATGATCGAGTCGTAACCGCGCAGGTCGTGCCAGCCGTAGTACATACCCACGTTGGCGTTGAAGGTCTTCTCGCCGGGCGCGTTGAAGGTGGTGAAGCGCCAGGGAGGGGCGAGGGGCGGCGCCGTGACCGGCGAGGGGCGAGGGGCGTTGTTGCCTTCCCTTTCATTGATGAATCGCACCACGGGCGGCGTGCCCTGTTCGGTCAGCGGCGAGAGTGCCGGGTCGGTAGCCGGGTTGAAGTGGCCGTGGGCGAGGTAGAGATCGAGCGCGGTGAGGAGGAGGAGGGCGAGGGGGAGGATGCGATGGAGAGATTGGGAGATTGGAGATTGGAGATCATCGCCCCTCGCCCCTCGCCCCTCGCCCCTGAAGTCAGAATTGTTGATTGTTGATTGTTGATTGTTGATTGTTAATGAGGTGTCGCCCGTGGCGCGTTTTTCATTGACAATTGACAATTGACCATTAACAATTAACCATTTCTTCTCGTGTGTAATCAGCCAGACGACCAATATCCCCACTGCCAGCGCCATGACGCCAAAATGCACCAAATTGGCCGCCTGATAGCTCCAGAACATGCGGCCGTCGGCGAAGGCCATGCGGGCCAGGTCGCTGCTGTCCAGGATGCGCTGACCGAAGGCGAGGAAGGGCGCCGGCGCGACGATGCTGGCGGCGACGACAAGCAGCGCCCCCGCGCCGGCCAGCGCCACCGCGAGCGCCGGCAGCCGCGTCCACCGCACCTGCGCCGCGCGGGTCATCACCCACTGCAGGCCGATCCCGCCCAGCAGAGCCATGCTCAGCGTGAACGGAAAGACCCAGCGGAATGGGCTGTGCAGTTGGTTCCAGCCAGGCAGCCCATAGTAGAGCAGGGCGTAGAGCGGGGTGCCAAAGGCAAAGAGCAAAGAGAGAAGAGCAAGGGCAGCGAAGAACCAGGTTGTGAAGGAGAAACTGCGAATTGTCAATGGTGAATTGTCAATTGTCAATGAAGAAGGCGCCCCATCCGGCCCCTCATTAACAATTGACAATTGACTATTAACAATTGACAATTTCCTGTCCCTGATCGCCCCCCAGATCGCATAAACCGCCAGCAGCCACGTGGCAATCCCAAGGTAGTTCCCGCCCTCGACGTAGTTCTTGATGCCCCAGAAGATGGTGCGCGCCGGCTCGCCCAGCGCGTTGACGGTGGCGGGCGTCCACTGCCCTGTCCAGATGTCGAACCAGGCGTGGTGGCTGGGGCTGCCGAAAATATTGGGCAGCCAGAAGGTGAGCACGTGGCGCGACGGCCAGGCCCACTCGCGCACCTGCTCCAGCGAGGCCGAGCCGGCGCGGAAGTTGAGCGGCAGCAGTTCCACCAGCGGGATCAACTGCACCGCGCCCAGGGCAATGCCGAGCACCGCCATCGCCAGCAGCCAGCCTGCCAGTTTGAAGATGCGCGTCGTCGCGCGGCGCCGGTCGCCGGTCGCCGTCGCCTGCCGTCGCAGCCGCACGTAGGCCGCGACCAGCCGGCAGAAGGTGTACGCGCCGCTCACGAGCATCGTGTAGTAGATCAGCTCCGGGTGGCCGGCCAGCACCACCAGGCCGATGATCGCTGCACCCACCGTGACATACGGGATCGGGTTGAAGCTGGCGACGCCCTTCTCTTCCTGTTTGCGGATGATGTACTCGATGACAGCCAGCAGCAGCGGCAGCCAGGGCACGGCAGCCAGAAACATGGTGAAGACCACGCTGACGATCAGGAAGCCGCTGAACATGTAGACCACGCCGCTGTAGAGCGCGGGGATGCGGCGCAGCCCCAGCACGCGGCCAAAGATGTACATGTTGATCCCGGCCAGCGCGACTTGCAGCGCGGTGAACCAGCCGAAGGCCCACTCCAGCGGCAGCACGTAAAAGAGCACGTTGAGCGGGTAGAAGGTGCTTGCCTGCCCCGCGGCCAGGAAGGGCAACCCGGTGAGAATCTTGGGGTTCCAGAGCGGGATTTCCCCCTGCGCCAGCGTCTCGCGGATGTGCTGCTTCCAGACTGCGTTTTCCAGCACCAGGTCGGCGAGCAGGTCGTTGTGCGGCGTCAAGCCGGGTTGCAGCGCATCCCACGGCGCAAAGGTGTAGAGGTTGTCGTAGGGCAGCAGGCTGGCCTGGGTCAGGCTGGGAAAGAGCACCGGCGCAAACCAGGCCAATGCCAGCCCCAGGAGCAGGAGCGCCGCCAGGGCGTCGTTGCGAAATCGCATGAATCTACGCATGGAAGTGGGGGCGATCAGGCGCGCTCGTCGGCGCGGGCGGGCGCAACATCGAGCAGCGGCTGGCGCTGGCTGGGCCGGCGCAGGTGGCGATAGCGCCAGCGGATCTGCCAGGTGCGCCAGGCGGACTCCAGCTTCACCGGTACGTCCATCTTGCTCTGGCCGATTCGCCGATCCTCGAAGTGGATCGGAATCTCGACGATGCGGAAGCCCAGTTTTTCGGCCAGATAGGCCATCTCCACCTGGAAGGTGTAGCCGTTGCTGCGGATCGTGCTCAGGCCGATGGACTGTAATGCGCTGCGCCGCCAGAGCTTGAAGCCCGCGGTCATGTCGCGGATGCGCAGCCCCAAGATCGCGCGGCTGTAGAGGTTGGCCCACCAGCTCAGCAGGCGGCGGCCCGGCTCCCAGCGTTCGTCCAGCGAGCCGCCCGGCACGTAGCGGCTGCCGATCACCACGTCGGCGCCCGTGGCGACGGCTACGCCCAGCATCTGCGTCAGGTAGCGGGGAGAGTGGCTGAAGTCGGCGTCCATCTGCGCTACGAAGTCGGCGCCGTCGGCGAGGGCCTGCGTCATCCCGGCGACGTAGGCCGTGCCCAGCCCCCCTTTGCCTTTGCGGTGAATCACCGCGAGACGCAGCCGCGCGTCCGGCGTCAGCCCCTGATTGTAGCGCTGCGCCAGTTCATCCGCCAGGCGGCCCGTGCCGTCGGGCGAATCGTCGTCCACCACCAGCAACTGGAGTGTGGGCAGCCCCAGGTTGAAGAGCGCCTCGGCCAGCGCCGCCAGATTCGCCGCCTCATTGTAAGTCGGCACCACCACGGTAATCCGTGCTTGCGCCGCCGCCTCAAACATCTGTTCCCAGCGAAAATCGTCCATAGCCTTTGATTCCCGGCCCTGATTGGCAGACCGAACCGCGATTGTAGCACGGAGCGGAAAGCGCAGCCAAAGTAGCGGC
>JAPKMV010000256.1 GCA_026645635.1 Caldilineaceae bacterium | reverse complement strand
GAAGCAGAGACACGCAGAGAAAGTGCCACAGAATCGCACCGAATTTCTCTCTGCGAACCTCTGCGTCTCCGCGTCTCTGCGTCAGATGTGTCTCTTTTTCATGCCCGCCACTTTTTGCCACTCGGCGCGCCTTTGGGCAATGCGGCCAATTCCAGCGCACGCGGGACAACTGTGCGCGGATCATCGGGCGCGTCGGGCGACATCTCGCTGTGCACCCAGCCGGGATCGAGGCTGCTCACGATGATGTCCTTGTGCGCTGACCGCAGCTCTTTGGCGAGAATGGCGGTCATGACGTCGACCGCATTTTTCGACAGGCTGTAGGCCGCCGCGCCCGGCGTCTCCACCATCGAACTGCTGACGTTGATGATCCGCCCGTAGCCCTGCTCCAGCATGGCGGGCAGAAAGGCGCGCATACAGTAGAACACACCGTTGACATTCGTGTCCAACGTGTGCCGCCACTCCTCCGGCGATGTCTGCCACAGGGGGCCGTCGGGCGGATAGACGCCGGCATTGTTCACCAGCACGTGCACCTGCCCCCAGCGCGCCAGCACCTGCGCCTGCGCCTGCATGACGGCGGCGAAGTCCGCCACATCGGTGGGGATGGCCAGCGTGTGCTCGGCGCCGAGACGCGCCGCCAGCCGTTCGAGCCGTTCCCCGCGCCGGGCCAGCAGCGCCACGCGCGCACCTTGCTGCGCAAAAGCCTCCGCCAGCGCAGCCCCGATGCCGCTGCTGGCGCCTGTAATCACCACGATCTGGCCTTGAATCGTCATGTTTTCCCTCCGGTCATCGGCTGCAATCCTCTCTCAACAAGTGCCTCCCGGCAATCAGCAGTCTCACGCAGAGTCTCACGCCAAGACGCAAAGGCGCAAAGAAAAGACCGCTTACCAGGCATACGCTTTCGGCGCCTCGCCGCCAGGCCCGGGGAAGATGGCGTCCAGACGGGCCATGAACTCGTCGTCGAAGGTCAATTCGGTGGCGCGGATGGCGTCATCTAGCTGCTCCACGGTGCGCGGGCCGATGATCGGCGCGGTGACTGCCGGGTTGTGCAGCAGCCACGCCAGCGCCACGTTGGCCGGGTTCTCGCCGATCTCCGCACACAACGCCTCGTACTGCTCCAGCTTCGTCCGATGCTTCTCTACTTCTTTCTGGAAGTTCTCGCTGCCGCGACGGCCAGCCGCGGCCTTGGCCAGCGCGCCGCCCAACAGCCCACCCGCCAGCGGACTCCACGGGATCAGCCCCAGCCCGTAGTGGCGGCAGGCGGGGATCACTTCCAGTTCGAGCATGCGGTTGTTCAGGTGGTAGATGCTCTGCTCGCTCACCAGCCCCATCAGCCCGCGGCGGTTCGCCTCCTGGCAGGCCGTGGCGATGTCCCACCCGGCGAAGTTGCTGGAGCCGACATAGGCCACCTTGCCCTGCTTGACCAGCGCATCGAACGCCTGCCAGGTTTCGTCCCAGGGGCAGTCCCGGTCGATATGGTGCATCTGGTAGAGGTCGATCCAGTCGGTCTGCAGGCGCTTGAGGCTGCCGGCGCAGTGCTTCATGATTTTCACGGCGGACAGACTGCGCCCGTCGGTGTTCGGTTCAGGGCGGTTGCCCTGGCGCTTGACGGGGTTATAGACTTTCGTGGCGAGCACGACCGCGTCGCGCCGCCCGCCGCCCTGGGCAAACCAGCGCCCGATGATCAGTTCGGTGTCGCCGTTTTCGCCGCCCCAGCCGTACACATCGGCCGTATCGAAGAAGTTGATGCCGAGGTCGAGGGCGCGATCCATGATGCGGAAGCTCTCGGCCTCATCCGTGACCCAGCCAAAGTTCATGGTGCCCAGGCACAGGTTGCTGACCAGCGCGCCATGCTTGCCGATGCGTTTGTACTGAATTGCCATTGTGAGTTCTCCTGGTTGATGCTGTTTATGCTGTCTGACCGAAATACTGCACCTTGATGGGGCGATGACAATTGTCTCGCGGCGCATGTTGAACTATACTGACTGTCATCACAAAGATAAGAATGAACTACGTGACCTGTATCGACAATGAAGGATATGAGGCTTCCTTGATCAAAGGAAAAACCTATCGCGTGCTCGCCAGCGAACCCTCTGTATCCAAGGGCATGATTCGCGTTATCGATGAGACTTACGGCGAGCCGGGCAGCGAGCACGGTTATTTATTTGCAGCGCATCGCTTTGTGCCGGTTGATTTCCGCAGAATCCATGAGGAAGTGGATGATACGTTGACCATTCACCTCCCCGCCGCCCTAAAAGGCATCCTCTATGCTGAAGCGATCGTAGCTCAAAAGTCGCTATCTGCCCTGGCGCGTGACTGGCTTGAAGATCACCTCGATCTGCCGCAAGACACCCTAGAGCAACGGGTAGCATGACGACAACTTGCCACCCGCTCCCCCCGCCGTAAAACCCGCCCAATTTGTGTTCACGCCTAGTAGCGGTCGCCGACCACGGCACCAATCCCGGATTCTCCAAGAATCCGGGATTGTGTGAAAGAGGTTCTCGTTAGTACCGGTCACCGATCACCTTGATCTGCGCCATCGCGTCGGCGATTTCTCGCAGATCCGCCGGCGTCAGGTGGACGTTCACCGCGCCGTTGTTCTCGTCCAGCCGTTCGAGCCGGCGCGAGCCGGGAATCGGTGCGATCCACGGCTTCTGCGCCAGCAGCCAGGCCAGCGCGACCTGCGCCGGGGTGGCACCCTTCTCGCCGCCGATGCGCGCCAACAGGTCGATCACCGCGCGGTTGGCCTTGATCGCCGCCTGGGTGAAGCGCGGGTTGCGGCTGCGGATGTCGTTCTCGGCAAAGGTGGTGCTTTCATCCACCTTGCCGGTCAAGTAGCCGCGGCCCAGCGGACTGTAAGGCACCAGGCCGATCCCCAGTTCCTCCAGGGTGGTCAGCACGCCGTTCTCCTCGATGGCGCGCCACCAGATCGAGTATTCGCTTTGCAGCGCAGTGACCGGCTGCACGGCGTGAGCGCGGCGGATTTGCTCCGCACTCGCTTCGGAGAGGCCAAAGTGCTTGACCTTGCCCTGCTGGATCAGTTCCTGCACGGCGCCGGCCACCTCCTCCATGGGCACGTTCGGGTCGGGGCGGTGCTGGTAGAAGAGGTCGATGGCCTCGACGCGCAGCCGCTTGAGCGACGCTTCGGCCACGCGCCTGATCTGCTCCGGGCGGCTGTCCAGCCCCACAGCCGGGCTTGGCCCCTTCACGGGATCGTGCTTGAAGCCAAACTTGGTGGCGATCACCACCTTGCCCTTGAACGGCTCCAGCGCCTCGCCCACCAACTCCTCGTTGGTGAACGGCCCGTAGACTTCGGCCGTGTCGAAGAAGGTGACGCCGCGGTCGACCGCAGCGTGGAGAAAGTCGATCATCTCCTGCTTGTCGGTCGGCGTGTCGCCGAAGCTCATCCGCATACAGCCCAGGCCCAGCGCCGAAACTTCCAGACCACTGGCGCCTAATTTGCGCAGTTGCATTGCAGTGCCCCTTGATATTGTACGTTCCGGGTGTGAGTGCCGACAGCGAAACGGCTGACGGCATGGGTAATGCGCCGCAGTTGCGCCGTCGGGCGGATCAATTCGTAGATGGCGTAATCGCCGCGATCTTCCCGGTCAGGGTGGCGCTGCAGCGCAGCGTCGCGTTCGACCCGTAGCATCAACTGGATTTCTGGAACCATGATAAACCTCCGCTTGTCTAGCCTGCCCGCAGTCCGTCTGGCGGGCGGTGGGACCTGTTCCTTGTCCCTGCTCTATTCTAGCGGGCTTGTGGCGCAGGCGGTAGGCGATTTCTCCAGCATGATTGCACAATCCTGCAAAGGTTGGCGAGGCTTGTGGTTGTATAGACGTGCGAGGAGTTGAGGGGGGCGATGTAGGGGACTTGGGTGTTACAAGTCGTCCAGCCCTTGATAGGTTTCCGGCCCGCGCTTGAGCCGGATGCGGAGGATGCGGATGATCTCGCCTTCGTCGTCCACATCATAAATCAGGCGCCAGCGATCAAATTTGATCTTGAGCCGATTGGGCTGCCTTGTCACTTCGGCCATCGCTGGGCGCGGATTCTCCGCCAGACCCTCAATGGCGCGCCGGATTTGCTGGCGATAATAGCCAGGTATGGCCGGTAGCGCGGCTTTGGCCTCAGCCGTGTACTTAAGCTGGTAGCGCACCTTGGGCCTCTAGCGCTTCGATTTCTGCCCATACATCGGCATGGTCAAATAGGGGGTCACTCCCCGCATCGATGCGCCGAACCAGGGCATCTAGCTCGCGGTTATCCCGGGCGTCGTCAAGCGCCTCCTGAATATAGGCGCGCAGGGCTGCCCTGACGACATCAGAAACTGTTTCGCCACGGAGTTTGGCCACCGCCTGGGCCTGCTGCCGCAGCGGCGCAGGCATTTTGACCATCAAACTCACGGTTTCGCCGTTCATTGGCACCCTCCAGGATAACGCACCCATCCCATGCTATACAGATGTATTCCTTTCTATACATATATACACTTTGGGGCAATTCCTGTCAAACCTTTGGGCTTGAGAACTCAGTGGCTTGCAGCGCATAGCGCCCCCGTTCTTTGGAGAGAAGAACGGAGGGCGCCACACGCGTCCTGCAGGGCGAAAGCTCTATTGCGGGGTGAACAGGAGCAGGCGGTCGAAGCGAAGCTCGGACTTGGCCGAGTGCGGCTTGGTCGCCGGTTCTGCACGGCTCGGCGGCAAACCGAGCTAATCTTGCTCTGGATCGCCGGTGAAGTATGCCACGGCGTTGGCATAGAGCGTGTCGAAGACTGCCTCGACCGTGTCCAATTCCGCCTGGCTGACCCCCTTGCTGACAAGGGCAAGCCAGGCCAGCATCGCCTTCTCCATCAACCCGGCGGCAGCTCGGCCCTTCTCGGTCAGCGACACGTTGAGAAGGCGGCGGTCCGACGTGTCAGGGCTGACAACCACATACCCGGCCTGCTTCAAGGCTTGCAGTGACCGCGTCACATAAGCCTTGTCCACCCCAATGGCGGCCGCCAGCGCAGCGGGATTGCGCTCCCCGCCGTCGCGTAATTCGAGCAGGATGACACCTGTGCCGCTGGATACGCCGCTCCCGGCCAATTGGCGGTTGATGAAGCGATCCCCCATGCGGATCAGCAGGCTGACGTGGCGGTTAATGGGCCGCATTTGCCTCTGCCTGGTGCATACGCGTCAGCCTTCCCCGGGTCTTGGCGCCAAAGAAAGCGATGATGGCGGCGGCGACCACAATCGAAAGCACCCAATCGAGCGGGGTGAAAAAGCCCATCGCGGTCAGCAGGGTCCAGGTTCCATACGGCAGGAGCACCACGGAATTCGTGATCAAGCCGGGATTGTAGGTTGGTTTGGCGCCTTGAAAGAGGATGGTGTGCATGATGTTGTTGATGATCAGTTCAAACCAGATCATGGAGAAACCCAGCCAGGGCGCGACCGGCGCCAGGAGCGCGCCCAGAATGATGACCGGCCAGGCAAGCCCCAGATTCACCTGAAAGACATAGCCTTCATCCAAGGGGTAGTCCGGGTTGGTCTTGGAACCGGCAAAGGTTTTCAGGTTGAAGAACTCCTTGAAGCTCATTGGCGCCAGTACATACTCCTCCGCCTCGTGCAGCATGAGTAGGGGCAGGTGTAGCCACAAAAGCCACTGGTACGGTGCCATGGACGGGCGGAGCCAAATCAAAAGGACGAGCAGGATCGGCGCCAGAAACAGGGTGGCGGACTGCCAGAAACGGTTGATCTTTTGGTAATTCATCGGGGCACCTCTCAAAACAGAATCGGCG
>JAPKMV010000255.1 GCA_026645635.1 Caldilineaceae bacterium | reverse complement strand
TGTGGCGGCCCAGCCGGGAAAAGCCGCCTTCGCCGCGGCCACGGCCTGCAGCGCCTGCTCGCGGGTGCCCTTTTGCGCGGTGCAGAGATGCACCATCGTGTCGACCGGGCTGTAAGCAGCGGTCTTTTCCTGGGCCAACACCCGCTTGCCGTTGATAAACATGGGGACTTCCACACCCAGCATTTCCCCCCGCACCTGCTCAAAGGCGCGGTCGAACGACGCCTGCAACTCCTCGTTGTCCGCCGACATAGTGGAATAGGTGATTTTCATGCGCTCTGCCATGATGGAATCTGCTCCTTATGGGTAGTATTTGGGGTTTGACGCCTTGGAATTTCCGCTCCCAGCCTCGACGACATTATAACAAAGAACCAGGCAAAGCAGCGAAGATGAACCCACGGGCAATCCTGCCGCTGCGCCCACCTTAGCCACGGGCGATCTGCGCCCTTGCCAGCCACGCCGCACCCACCGCCGCGTCCACCTGCGAACGCATGATCTGCGCGTGGGGCGCCAGAATGCGCAGTTGCTCCGTCAGCCGGGCGGCCAGCGGGCCGGGAGCCAGATTGCCGCCGGCCAGCACGCACGGAAAGTTCGTCTCCCCCAGGCCGAGACCTTTCATCACCGCAACGACACGCTGCGCCAGGGCAGCCGCCGCACGATCCAGGATGGCCGCGCTTACGGCGTCGCCGGCTTGCGCGCACTGCACCACCAGCGGCGCCAGGCTGGCAAAGCGCGCCCAGCTCACATCGGCGTAGGCCCAGCTCACCAGGTCGGACGGCTCGGCCAGGCCCAGGTGCGCCAGCAGCGCGGCGGTGAGCTGTGTAGGTGGGCCGATCTCATCGGCGGCCTCCGCCACCGCGTTGAGCGCGGCTGCGCCCAGGCCAAAGCCGCCGCCCGGCTCGCCGATCAGCGGCCCCCAGCCGCCGGCGCGCCGGCGCCGCCCCTGCCGGTCGACGCCGTAGACGATCATGCCCGTGCCGCTGATCACCACGATGCCGAAGAGATCGCCGCCCGTGGCCGCGGCCAGCGCAGTCACGGCGTCATTGTCGACGAAGCAGGCCGCCGCAGGAAACCGTGCCTGCATCCACCCGGTCACCTGGGCGCGATCCGATGGCCGCCCCACGCCCGACATGCCCAGCCCGATGGCGGCCAACTCATCGGGGGCAACGCTCGCCTGCGCCAACAGCGCATCGATCACCGCCAGCAAACGCTCCTGCGCCAACGCGGGACCAACCGCGTGCAGGTTGGTCGATTCCATCCGCACCTCGGCAAGTTGGGTGTTTGTGGCGTCGATGAGCACGCCGAGCGTTTTGGTGCCCCCACCATCGACGCCAATGCAATAGTCAGCCATGAATCTCTCCCCATGACAGGGCGATTTGGCAAATCGCCCGACACCCCAAACGATAGGTGCTTTTCTTGATGACAAACCAGCCGATTGACAAACAGCGCACAATGCGGCTATGATGCAGCCACCGTAGTATACAAGCGTCTTCCCCAGACAATGTCTTGTCGTGAAGTAGATCGACAGCCGGCCGGTGCTGGCGAGCGATCTGGTTCCAATCATTGTAGAAACGGCGTCAATCTTTCACCAGAAGTTGTCCCAAAGGAGCATCGTATGAAACGAACCTGGTTTATCCTTGCCGCACTGCTCGTTACGCTGGGCTTGCTCTCGGCTTGTGCACCGGTGGCTGCGCCCGCCGGCGCGCCGGCGCCCGAGGCTGCACCCACCGAGGCGGCAGCGCCCGAAGTCGCACCGATTCCCGAAGCATCGCCCAAGGGTGGGCTGCGCGTCAGCAGCAGCGGCTACGAAGGCGATCTGAATCTGTGGGTGCTCGGCTACACGCCCGGCAACCAGTTTGCCAACCCCTTCGACCTGGCCGTTGCCCAGTTCGAAGCCGACAACCCCGGTATCAATGTCGAGATCATCGGCTACCCGCCGAACCAGGAAGGCTTCACCTCGCTGGTGACCGCCGTCCAGAGCGGCCGCGGCGTGGACATCTTCCGCCTGCCTTCGGACGTGCTGCCGCAGTTGGTGCAGGACGGCCTGGTGGCGCCCATCGACGACTTCCTGACCGAGGAAGACAAGGCTGACATCTACCCGAACGTGCTCGACGTGACGCGCATCGGCGGCGACGGCAAGGCCTATGCCTGGCCGCTGTGGGTGGTGCCGATGGGCATGTACGTCAACCTGGACGTCCTGGAGCAGGCGGGTGTGGAGCCGCCGGCCAAGGATTGGACCTGGGACGACTTCGTCGAGGTGGCCAAGGCCACGACCACGACCCGCGCCGACGGCTCGCAGGGCTACGGCTTCGCCGGCTTCATCGACCCGGGCGTCATCAACACCTGGGGTCTCTTCCTCAACGAAGGCCCGACGGTGCGCCCGTTCTCGGAAGACCTGAGCACCTTCACCTTTGACACGCCCGAAGCCGCCGCCGCGCTCCAGCGCTTCGCCGACCTGGCCCTCGTCCACAAGGTGACGCCGCCGGACTTCGGCGCGCTGCTCGATGCGGATGTCAAGGGTGGCTTCACCAACGGCACCTACGCCATGGTCGCCGACGCCACGGGCTTTGCCCCGCAGTTGCTGGCCAGCGGCACCAACTTCGACATCTGGCCCATCCCCAGCTACAACGGCAACCAGGTGACAAGCGGCGCCGTGGGCGTGATCGCCGTGGCGGCTTCGGACGACCAGACCAAGCTGCAGGCTGCCATGGATCTCGGTCGCTATCTGACCAGCGCCGAAGTCCAGGAAGATGTGCCGCCGTCCGAGAATGCCAAGACGGGCTTCTATCTGGCCCCCGGCGCGCGCCAGTCGGTGCAGACCGCGCCGCCGCTGGACAAGTTCGTGCCCTTCCTGCCCACGATGTGGTCCCCGCCCATCATGGCCGAGTGGAGCGAGATTCGCCAGTTGATCCACCCCGCGCTGCAGAACATCATCTTCGGCCAGACCGACCCGGCCACTGCCATGTCGGAGATCGCGCCGGAGATCAACGAGATTCTGGCGGAGCGCGGCCAGTAGTGTGAGAGGGTGAGGGGGTGATGAGGTGAGAGGGGTGATGAGGAGAGGGGGGTGATTTTCACCCTCTCACCCTCTCACCCTCTCACCCCCTCACCTCATCGCCCCCTCACTGCGCAAGGAACACCCATGCAACGGTTTATGTACAAATACGGCTGGAGCTACGCTTTTGTGCTGCCCAGCATGGCCACCTTCACGATCTTTGTGCTCTTCCCCGTGCTCTGGGCGTTTGTGATCTCGTTTCAAGATTACAGCATCGTGCGCGGCGGGACGTGGGTCGAGCCGTGGTATGACAACTACGTGCGCGCCTTTACGCAGCAGCGCGGCGTTTTTGTGATCGCGATCCGCAACACGCTCTACTACAGCTTCTTCACCGTCGTCGCCAACATCTTCATCGGCCTGGCGCTGGCCAGCCTGATCCAGCCCCTGGCCAACTGGCTGCGCACCTTTTATCGTTCGGCCTACTATCTGCCGGCGGTGACCAGCGCCATCGTCATCGGCATGACCTGGAGCTACATCTTCAACGCGCAGTGGGGCTTTGCCAACTGGCTCATCGGCCTCTTTGGCTTCCCGCCGGTGCGCTGGCTCTCGGACCCGAATCTGGCGCTCTCCAGCGTGACGCTCTCGGCGGTGCTCACCATGCCGGCGACGGCGGTTGTGCTTTTCAGCGCGGCGATGGGCAGCGTGCCGCGCGAGTATTACGAAGCCGCCGAGTTGGACGGCGCGGGGCCGGTGCAGCGCTGGTGGAACATCACCCTACCGCTGATCAAGTCCACCACCCTCTATTTGACCGTGCTCTACACCATCGCCAGCTTCGAGGTCTTCGAGCGCATCTACGTGATGGCGCCCAGCGGCGTCGGCAACAGCACGCAGACCATCGTCATGCAGATTTATCAGAATGCGTTCCATCAATTCAAGTTTGGGATCGCTTCGGCGCAGGCCTTCGTGCTCTTTGTGATGGTGGCCGTGCTGGCGGTGATCCAGTTCCGGGGCCTGCGCAGCGACGTGGAGTATTGATGAGGGGCGAGGGGCGAGGGGCGACGACCACTTCACAATTCACAATTCACAATTCACAATTCACAATTGAGCAATTCACCATCGCACGAGTACAAATGACCACCAACCGGACAATCCTATGACCAAACGTCGCCGCATCACGCTGGGTAATTTACTGGCTTGGTTCTTTCTGATCCTGACGACGGTCATTTCCCTCTTTCCGATGTACTGGCTCTTCGTCAACGCGCTGACGCCGATCTACTCGTCGCCGCCGCTGACGCCGATCCTCTGGCCGGCCTTCAAGCTCGACAACATCGAACGGCTGTTGACGCAAGGCTCGCCCTACTACCTGCGCTGGATGCTCAACAGCGTGTTGATCGCGATTGCGGTCACGGCCTGGCACATGGTCTTCGACAGCATGGCGGGCTACGCCTTTGCCAAGCGCCGCTTCCCAGGCCGCGAGGTGCTCTTCTGGATGATCCTGAGCACGTTGATGATCCCGCCCCAGGTGACGCTGATCCCGCTCTACCTGATCACGCAGAACATCGGGCTGCTCGACACGCCGCTGGCAGTCATTCTTCCGGGCACCGCAGCGGCCTTCGGCATCTTTCTGATGCGCCAGTACATCCAGACGCTGCCCTCGGAGCTGATCGAGGCGGCGCGCATCGACGGCTGCAGCGAGCCGCGCATCTTCTTCAGCATCATCCTGCCGCTCTGCAAACCCGCGGTGGCCGCGCTGGCCATCTTCAGCTTCGTGCGGGTCTGGAACGACTTTCTCTGGCCGCTCATCGCCATCATCAAGCCGGCCAATTACACGCTGACGGTGGGCATCGCCAACATGCAGGGCGAATTCATGACCGACTACGGCATCCTCTTCGCCGCCGCCGCGCTCGCCGCCCTGCCCATGATCGCCTTCTTCCTGCTCTTCCAGAAATACTTCCTCGAAGGCGTCCGCATGGGAGCGGTGAAGGGATAATTCACAATTCACAATTGACCATTCACAATTCACAATTGGCAGTTCAAAATGATGAATTGTGAACTCTGAATTGTGAATTGTGAAGTTTGTTTACCCCAGCCATGCCTTGACTCGCGTTAGGCTCTCCACGCACTCCGGGCCGGGATCGTGGAGGAACGGCTCGTGCTCGATGCTCAGGCCGCCGTGGTAGCCCGCCGCGCGCAGGCTGGCCAGGCAGCCGGGGATGTCCACCACGCCGTCGCCCAGGGTGCAGGTGTCGTGCCCGCCCGCGGCTTGCACATCCTTGAGATGCACGTAGACCAACCGCGGCGCCAGCGCGGTGAGCGCAGCCGGCGCAGGGTAGCCGTGCGTGCCGAACCAACCTGTGTCCACACACGCGGCGATGACATCCGGCGCGTCGTCGCCGATCCGCGCCAGCAGTTCGCCGGGATTGCGCTCCGGGTGATTCTCATAGCCGAAAACCAGGCCGTGGTCGCGCATGAGCTGCGCCAGCGTCGCCAGGTCCCCGCCGATCAGCGCACAGTTGCCGCCCAGGATCGGTGCGCCGACCGCATTGGCCAGCCGGCAAGACGCGGCCACATCCGCTGCCGTGTCGCCGAACCAGCCGGCCAGGCTCGCCACCGGCAGGTTGGCTTCCTGCAGCAGGTCGCGGGCAATGGCCACATGCTCTGCCGTCGCCCAGCGCCAGTTCAGGTGCGCCAGCCAGAGGTCGATGGCCGTGAAGCCCAGGCCCTTGATCTCCGCCAGCAGCGCCGCAAAGCGTGCGGCGTAGGTCTCCACCGGCGCAAAGT
>JAPKMV010000254.1 GCA_026645635.1 Caldilineaceae bacterium | reverse complement strand
GCCCTGGCGCAGGCCATCGTGCAGGCGACCAAGCAGGGCGTGCAGGATTGGTGCAACGGCGCCACGGTGCGCGACGACCCGGGCGCGGCGCGGCGCCTCGTCGCCGAGGTTGAGGCGCGCCACGCGCTGCTGCCGCCCGCGCACCAGCAGCGCCGCCCGCTCCCGGTCAGCGTGAAGACGCGCATCGGCTATGATGCGCCGCAGATCGGCGAATGGGCGCCGCAGATCCTGGAGAGTGAGCCGGCCGCGCTGGCCATCCACGGGCGCACGCTGCGTCAGGGTTACAGCGGCCACGCCGACTGGGAGGAAATCGGTGCAGCCGCAATGCTGGCGCGTGGCTCACGGACGCTGATCCTCGGCAACGGCGATGTCAAGTCGCTGGAAGACGCCCAGGCGCGGGTCGCGGCCTACGGCGTGGACGGCGTGCTGATCGGCCGCGCCAGTTGCGGCAATCCCTTCGTTTTCCAGCCCGACGGCGACCCGGACGGCCAGGCCGCCGACCGTTACCGCCTGCTGCGCATTGCCCTGGAGCACGCGCACCTCTTCGAGGCAACGATTGGCCAGGGGTCGCCGCACCGGTTTCTGACCATGCGCAAACATCTAAGCTGGTACGCCCGAGGCGTTCACGGCGCCAACAGCCTGCGCCGCGACCTGGTGCACACCCACAGCGCCGCGGAGGTGGCCGCCATCCTCGACCGCTACTTCGCCTATCGCCAGACCTGGGAATCGGCGCGGCAAACATCCATTATTTGACGGATTCACACTCCCCTTAACTTCCAGTATACTGGTTGTATATGAAGCGACTGATGCTCACGTCACGGTTGACGCTAACGATTAGCTTGTTCACCGGCGTGCTGCTGGCTGTTCTCACGCTGGTCGCTTATTTGGAAGCGCGCAACGCGCTCTACAACGCCACCGTCGCGGAGTTGTACTCCACCCTGCTGGAAAAAAGCGCGGCGCTGGACGATTGGGTGGCGAAGGCGGGGCAACTCCTCGAAGATGTCGCCGGCAGCCCCGAACTGAGCCACGCAACGTCCACACTGCTGGCGGCTGCGCCCGCAGAGCGCACGGCCAGCAGCGCGTACACCGACATCAAGGCGTACCTGCGCAACTGGGCCGGCACAGAGAAACGCTACCAGTCGCTCGAAGTCATCGACGCGCAAACGGGCGAGGTGCTCGTTGCGAGCCAGGACGGTGAGGAAGGCAAGAGTCGTCTGGGGCAGGTCTTCTTCGTCTCGGGCAAACAGGCGCCCTTTATTCAAAATCCCACCTTCGACCTGGCCAGCCAGCGCATCGTGATGATGGCCGGCGCCCCACTCTACGGCGCAGATGGGGAGCTGATTGCAGTCTTGGGCGGCGTGCTCAACATGAACCAGGTCAGCACGATCATCGAGCGGCGCACGGGGCTGCGCCAGACCGACGACACCTTCCTGGTCAACACTGCGTACCTCTTTGTGACCCAACCCCACCAGTTGACCGATCCGGCAGTTCTGCAGCGCAGTGTGCATACGGAGGCCAGCGAGCGCTGCTTGCAGCACAACAGCGGTGTGATCGAAGCGCTTGATTATCGCGGTGTTCCCGCCATCGTCGCCTATCGTTGGCTGCCGGAGCGCCACCTCTGTCTGATCACCAAGATCGACCAGCGGGAAGCCTATGCCGCCGCCAACGAGTTGGGCATGTTGATGGCCCTCAGCGGCGGCGCCATCTTGTTGGTTGGGTCGGTTATGTCCTTCGGTCTGGCGCATTCGATCGCAAAGCCGATCAAACAGGTGGCTGCCGCAGCGCGCGCCTTTGGTCAGGGCGAAATCGACCGCCGCGCCACGCTGGTCGCCGAAGATGAAATCGGCTTGCTGGCTACCGAGTTCAACAAGATGGCCGACGCGCTGGCCGCCGAAACCTCGCAGTTGCGCCGCCAGAGCGAACATCTTTTCCACCTTTCCATCGATCTCGTCTGTGTGTCCGGGATGGATGGCTATTTCAGAATGCTCAACCCAAGCTGGTCACGCGTGCTGGGCTACAGCGAAGCCGAGCTGAAAAGCCGGCCATTTATTGAATTCGTTCACCCGGAAGACCAGCCGGCGACCCTCACCGTGACGGCGGCCTTGGCGCAGGGCCAGCTCATCACCTCCTTTGAAAACCGCTACCAATGCAAAGACGGCTCGTATCGTTGGCTGCACTGGAACGCAGCCAGCGCGCCCGAAGAGGGGCTGATCTACGCCATCGCGCACGACATCACGGAACGCCACGCCGCCGAACAGCAGATTCGAGCCATCAACGAGCGCTTCCAGTTGGCGACGCGCTCCGCCGGCATGGGCATCTGGGACTGGGACATCCAGCAGGATCGGCTGGTCTGGGACGAACGCATTTTCGCCCTCTTTGGCGTGGCAGAGCCGGCCGGCGTGGATGCCCATGACATCTGGGTTCAGCGCACCCATCCCGAAGATCGCGCGCGCATCCACGCCGCGATCGAGCAGACGCTGCGCGACGGGACAGAGCTCGACGACCAGTTCCGCGTGCTCTGGCCCGACGGCAGCGTCCGCTACATCAAGAGTAATGCGATGGTGCTGCGCGATGACAAGGGCGCGCCCCAGCGCATGATCGGCACCAACTTCGACATTACGGCGCGCACCGAGGCGCAAATCAAGCTGGCGCAACGTTCCCAGGATCTGGCGCGCTCCAATGACGAACTCGAACGCTTTGCCTATGTCGCCTCGCACGATCTGCAAGAGCCGCTGCGCATGGTCACCAGCTACATGCAGTTGATCGCCCGGCGCTACCGCGGTCAGCTTGACGCCGATGCCGACGTGTTCATCGACTTCGCCGTCGACGGCGCCAACCGCATGAAGGCGCTGATCAACGATCTGCTGACCTACTCCCGGGTGGGCACCCGCGGCAAGCCTCTTGCGCCGACTGATTGCGAGGAGGCGCTGGCGTATGCCCTGGCCAATTTGCAGATCGCAATCGCGGAAACCGACGCTACTGTGACCCATGACCCGCTGCCGACCGTGCTGGCCGATGAGCATCAACTGGTGCAGTTGCTGCAAAACCTGATCGGCAACGGGCTGAAGTTCCACGGCGCGACGCCGCCTCGGATCCATATTTCAGCCTATCTCACGGAGCAGATGTGGACCTTCGCCGTGAGCGACAACGGCATCGGCGTCGAACCGGAATACTTCGAGCGCATCTTTATCGTGTTCCAGCGGCTGCACGCCAAAGACGAATACCCCGGCACCGGGATCGGCCTGGCTGTGTGCAAAAAGATCGTCGAGCGGCACAATGGCCGCATCTGGGTCGAATCGACGCCGGGCGCCGGTTCGACATTCTACTTCACCCTGCCTGCCGCAGAGCCGGACAACGCTGCTGCGGCGCCGCAGTCATCCTGACTATCGACACCTGACGACCACCTACGAGGACTAATCTATGCCGACCTACCCAATCATCAAGCCCATCGAAATCCTGCTCGTGGAAGACAACCCGGGCGATGTCCGCCTGACGCGGGAAGCGCTCCACGAGAACAAAGTCAACAACAACCTCCACGTGGCCACCGACGGTGTGGAAGCGCTTGCCTTTCTGCGCCGCACGGGGAAATTTGCCGACGCCGTGCGGCCCGACCTGATCTTGCTCGACCTCAACCTGCCCAAAAAGGATGGCCGCGAGGTGCTGTCCGAGATCAAGGCCGACCCGCTCCTGAAGCGCATTCCCGTCGTCATCCTGACCACCTCCGACGCCGAACAGGACATCGTGGCCAGCTACGACCTGTACGCCAACTGCTACATCACCAAACCTGTCGATCTCGACCGCTTCATTGACGTTGTCAAATCGATTGAAGGCTTTTGGCTCAGCGTCGTCAAATTGCCTAGCGTGGACGATTAGGTCCAAGTCAGATAGCTCACAGGTGCTTTGACATGCAACAGATGCCACAAAGGATCAACGTCCTGCTGATCGAGGACAATCCTGGCGACATGCGCTTGATTCAACTCATGTTGTCCAATGATGCCGGCGGCGGCGCGGCCACACACTACGCCTTGACCTGGCGCGACCGCCTCGCCGCCGGTCTCCAGTGGGTGGCGGAAAACCCGGTCGACGTCGTGCTGCTCGACCTGTCCTTGCCGGACAGCCAGGGCATGGCCACCGTGCAGCGCATGCAGGCTGCGGCGCCAGCCGTGCCGCTGATCGTGCTCACCGGGCTGGATGACGAAACCTTCGCCGTCCTCTCACTGCAAGCGGGCATCCAGGATTATCTGATCAAGGGCCAGGTCGACGAGCATTTGCTGCGGCGCGCCATCCGCTATGCGCTGGAACGTCAGCAGATGACGGAAACACTGCGCCAGTTGAATAACGTGTTGGAAGAGCGGGTGCATGAACGAACGGCGCAGTTGGAACGCGCCGTCGTCGAGTTGGAGCGCGCCAGCCAGTTGAAGGATGAATTTCTGGCCACGATCAGCCATGAAATGCGGACACCGCTGACCGGTGTGCTCGGCATGGCTGAGGCGCTGGAACAGCAGCTTGCCGGCGAGCTGAACGAGCGTCAACTGCGCTATGTCACCACGATCCGCGCCAGCGGCAACCGGCTGCTGGCGCTGGTCAACAGCATCTTGCGCTACACCAATCTACTCTCCGGCAAGGTTGAGCTGCGCCAGGAGCCGTGCCGTGTGGGGAACATCTGCGCCAACGTCCTGCGCGTCATCCGCCCGCTGGCCGAGCAAAAACAACAGCAGCTCACCGTCGTCGCACCCCAAGAACTCGAGCTGGTGACGGACGCCGACGGTGTCTGCCAGGTTCTGTGCAACTTGCTCGACAACGCCGTGAAATTCACGCCCGTCGGCGGGCAGCTTGGGCTAGATATTCGCCGTGACGACAGCACCAATCGGCTGCTGTTCGTGGTCTGGGACACAGGCATTGGCATCCCGCCGGAGCAGCAGCAGCAGTACATCTTCCTGCCGTTTATGCAGGGCGACGCCAGCCTGGCGCGGCGCTACGAAGGCATCGGGCTGGGTCTGGCCTACGCCCACCGCATGGTCGAGCTGCTCCACGGCGAATTGACATTGACCAGCACGTTGGGTCAGGGCAGCCGCTTCACCGTAAGCCTGCCCCTCGCGCCAGACGCCGCCTGAGAGCCTGTTTGTAAAGTCACCCCACTTTGACGCGGAGGCGCAAAGTCGCAAAGCGTTTTGCTCCTGGCGTCTCTGCGCCTTGATGGATGGCTTTACAAACAGCTTCGGAGGCTCTCTACAGCAGCACTTCGCCCATATCTGGCAATCCTCGCAGCAAAACATTGTCACCGCTGTCAGTGATCTCCTGGCAGGCATGATGTGCATCTGCGGCAACTCTGACCATACATCCCCGCTTGATCCTGCGACAGCGCCAGGAGTATTATGGCGCCAACAGAAGCTGAAGGACAGTCAATCGAGACCCGACCCATTGTCTGAATATCCCCCACCTCGCTCTCCCGAACGAGACGGGATGCACTGACAGCAGGCGGCACAATCCAACACCACGAACTTGAGCGCCAGCGGCTGCCCCTCCGAACAGTGGCTGCGAATCCAAGCGCATGGGCATGGCATCGATGACTGGCCAACAGTATGTGCATTGAACCCGGCGCCTCCGGACGGAGCCAGATGCACAAATAGCGCAGCAACAGACACCCTCGGCTGTCGCTGCGCTATTTCTTTGTGTGATGCGATCTGCTGGGCGGACCGCAAGCCGGCTAACCGTGCATCGCTATTAGACTTTATCGGGAATAGCCTTTTGTCACGCAAAGACGCTAAGTCGCAAAGGGTTTATCTCCTGGC
>JAPKMV010000253.1 GCA_026645635.1 Caldilineaceae bacterium | reverse complement strand
GAGTAGTCCACGAGATTGTGCAGGTGATTGCAGTCCACGATCTTCCTGGTTCCGATGTCGCCTTTGGACAGACGCAGCGACGTGCAGATGGCAAACTGCGTCTTGTGCCCCCGTCCCGCATCCTGCAAGAACGTCAACTCCGCGCCACTGAGCCGCGTCACCACGTCCTGCCGCGTGACGTGAGGCGGATGGCGGAAGCGCAGCACAAGCTGCGTTGCGCGCAGATGCACGTCCGCGCCGTGCAGGGCTGGCATCGTCACGTTGTCCGCTTCCGTCCTAGCACCCTGCACTGCGCCCATCTCGAAGACGTGGCCGTCCAACCAACGCGCATCGTCTTGCCGCGTTAGCAGGAAGTCCCTGACGATCCGCCGCAAACCAGTGACGCCCCGCTTGCGCTTCTGCTGCACGAAAGCGGTCAATGCCTCTACGTCTTCGACCGTCGTCACGGCGTCCCGATAGCCGCCAAGCTGCGCCCACACTTCAAGACACGCTTCGGGCGGCTTCCACTGTGCGTCAAGCAGTTCCTGAATCAAGTCTATCCAGTGCGCATCGTCGGTAGGGTGCAAACCGCACCGTGCGGCTATCTCCGTATCCGGCGCAATCGGCTTCTGGTCAAAGCCGTTCAGATGCAGCGCATACGTCCGGTTGTTGCGCGCCTTTGCCACCTGCTTGACCAGGTTCAACTTCTCCAGTTGCAACAGACTGTTTGCCACTTTGTCGCCGTGCGCAAAGTCCGGCAACAGTCGCTTGATGCGCGCCCGCACCTGGTTGACGGTCGCCTCGATTGCTGCGACTTCGCTGCTGCCGGGCAGCGTTTGCGCCGTCGCCATGTCGCAGAACGCCAACAGCGCGGCACGCCCTGCCCAGTCATGCGGATTGAGGCGCACTGGCCACCGCTTTTCGATGTAGGCGCGCGGCTTGTAGAGCACGCCGTCGGCGCACATCTGCGTCCAATTCGCCAGCGTAAACCAGCCGGGGCGCGCACCAACTTGCTGCAACAGCGCCGCGCCGGATGGCGCGCCGTCGTCTGTCACGCCCAACATGCGCTGCAAGTGCGCGCCAAACGTCGGGTGCGACATGAGGTTGGGCAACTCCCCTTCGTTGCGCACCCAGAAGGCGATGGGGCGGTCAGCGGGGAAGGCGGCTTCTGCCGTGCCTGGCACATGCGTCCAAAGCACCAGTTCACGGGCGTCCAGTTCCAGGGCATGACGCACGTCCTGCAACCAGGCATGGGGCACGGGATAGAAGCGGTCTGCCGCAAAGGGACGCAGGTACAAAGGGCGTGAATCGCTCATTTTACGCACCGGGTTGGCTGTATGGTGTTGACGCTGTACAATGTCAGTATCCGTTGGGCTTGGAGCGCAGCGAGCCTGACTGCCGGAACAGCCATCCTCTGCACCGGGGCAATGTCTTCCTGTCATTGTCGCGAATGAGACTGTGCGCAATGGGGCGGGGAACGCTTGGATGGACAAGCCAGTCCCCGTCCTGCTCTTAGATTGTAGACAGGGCAAGCCGTTTTGTAAAAAACCACGAATTCCCCGCAGACACCCCGACCAACGGACGATTTTCCAAAACCTGTTTCGTAGCGACCTCGCATCTTCTACTCTGTGAACTGAGCGCAATGCTCAGTCCGATTTGTTTCTGCACAACAGCGCAAAGTGCGTGCAGAGAAGGAGAGAAGGGGGTCAAAATGAATCCGTTCAAGTGGATAGAACGCCTCACCTGTGGATGTCTCATCATCTTCATCTTGTTGGGCATCCTGCTGATTGCCGCCCTGGGTTTCCTGTTTGCCGAACGCGTGTCCGCACAGGATGTAGTTCCGCCGCTCACGCAACCCGGCGTGCAGACCAACGCCACGATGCAGCCGTCACCGCTGTACGACATTTTGTTGGTCTCCGACCAGAGCCTGTCCATGTGGGACTGCGACGGCATCGGGTCAGACCCGGACATGCTGCGCGTGGACGCCGTGCACCTGTTTGTAAACTACCTGGGGGCGGATTCCAACAGCGAACGCTTCCGCCTGGGCTTGCTGCACTTCGGCGGCGCGCCCCGCCTCATGGCACCGCTCACGGAACTGTCCAGTGATGCGGCGCGCCAGCAACTGCTTGACGTGTCGGTGAACCCTGAGCCGATTTCGTGGACGGATCAGCTTGCGGCGCTGCACACGGCGCGGCAGTTGCTGGCAGATACGGCGCTGCCGGATAGCCGCCGCGTGGTGGTGCTCCTGACGGACGGGGAGCCGGTGTTGACCGGGGGTCAGCCCTTCGACAAGGCGCAGTACGTGGCGAAACTCATGGCCGTGGCCTCGGAACTCACTGTCCAAAACGCCGATCTGTTCGTCGTCCAGTTGACCAACCCGAACACGACCTGCAATCAGCGGGTCATCACGGAATGGATGTCCGTTTGGCAGCAGTTGGCATCCTACACGCCGAACGGCGCGGTCTACACGGCGCAGAAGGCGTCTGACCTGCTGCCCATCTACCACAACATCGTGCGCGACCTGATTGTCCGCAACACCGGTTTCATGGCGGCAAGTGAGGCGTTGGCGCAGGACGTGACCGTGCCGGTGGGGGAGACGCTGGTGGTTGATGTGCCGGTTGACAGCGAACTAAGCAGCATGACGCTGGTGGTTTTGAAGCAGAGCGCCAACACGACGGCGGCAGTGGTCAGTCCGACTGGCGCATCGCCGGAACTGAGCGCCACGAGCGTGATTGCCACGGGCAAGGGGACGCGGCAAGAAGTGTGGCGCATTGAACGCCCTGTCCTGGGCATGTGGCAGGTGCGTTTGATGGGTGAGGGGGAGGTGACGGTCTGGCGCGACCAGATGCGCCCGGAGCCGACGCCGACGCCCTTGCCGCTACCCACAGCGACGCCGACGCCGACACCGACCGACACGCCGATGCCCACGGCCACAAGCACGCCGACAGCGACGCCGACTGATACGCCGACGCCCACGGAGACGCCGACTGCAACGCCGACGCCCACGGCCACAAGCACGACCACACCGACTGCAACGCCGACGCCGACCGCAACGCCCGTGCCGCCGACCGCGACGCCCACGGCCACGCCAGTCCCGACGCCGGAACCGAAACCCGAAGTCGGTTTTCCCTGGGGCTTTGTGGCCTTTGGCAGCGTTGTCCTGCTTTCCGCAGCGGGCGGCGGGATGGCCATGCGCAATCGACGCCAGCCTTTCCTGCAAGGCGAGTTGCTGCCGGTGTCCAACAACGACGTGACCGGCGCACTCTTACCCGAAGACCTGGCCTTCCGGCGCACCAGTCGGCTGCACCTGGGACGCAAAGGCAAGAAGCAGTGGCGGCTGCACGGTTGGGATGGCAGCGCAACGCTGGAACTGAACAGCAGCGGCGAAACCTGCATCGTGCCCGAAGTGACGGCGGGCGGCCATGACCAGATGCTCAACGCACGGGTCACGGTTAACAACAAGGCGGTCTATCAGCCGACCGTCCTGCATGACGGGGATGTCATCGGTTGTGGCGACTATCAGTTTCGATATGTGAACCTGTTGCAGTAACGGATTGCAGAAGCGTGACACTTGGATCGTCTTTTCTGGATCGTCTTTCAAGGAGACAAAGACCGTGAACACCTACACCAATGGCAACAAAGCAGTGGCGCAACCGGGCAATGCCCGCAGTTGGACGCAGATTTCGGACAACGTGATTGTGAGCAAAGGAGATGAGGCCGTGCAAGCCGCAATCGATGCAGTCGCCAATACGCGCTATGAACCGATGGCATCCGTGCGCGTCGAAACCGACGCCGCGGGGCAGACGACCGTGCGCCGTGTGCGCCCTTACCGCCTGGAACAACCGACCCTGGTTGTGGGCATCGGCGGCACCGGCCTTCGGATCGTCACCATGCTCAAGAGCTACTTCCTGGCCACGCGCGGCTACCAGCCGGTGAATCTGGCGCTGCTGTGCTTTGACAGCGCCAGCGATCCGGTCTCTGCCATCAATGAGCGCACCGGTGAAGTGGTGACGCTCGAAGTGGGCAGCGAATTCTTCCCGTTTGACCCGGTGCCTGTGCAGGGCATCAAGAACAACCTGGTGCATCACGACGAAATGGTGGGCACCATGAGCGCCGAAGCCATTCGCCGCATCAACCGGGCGGTCATCAGCCACGGCGCGGCGCAGGATCGCACGCAGGGTCTCATGGCGCTCTTGTGGAACGGCAAGGAAGTGGAGCGCATCATCGGCAACGCGCTGCACCGACTGACCGAACGCGAGAAGGACGTGCATGGGGAACTCACCACCATGAACACCATTCAGGTGTACGTGGCCGGTTCGCTGGCAGGTGGGCAGGGCGCGGGCGCAATGCAGGCGCTGTGCACCATGATTGGCCACCACATGGCCAATACCAGCACGCTTGGCGAACGCGGGCGCATCGTCGGCATCGCCGTGCTGCCGGGCGCGTTCCACGGCATCGAAAGCCAGCGGATGCAGGCCATCGCCTTTGCCAGCGTGGAAGAATGGAACGCCTTCACCCGCGGCAAGGTGGAAAACCGCATCCACTATCCGGGCGGCGACCCGATCCGCACCTTTGAGCCGCCCGCCGATTACCTCTACGTCTTCGACGGTGTGGATGAAAACGGGCGCGCCTGGGCAAACGTGGAAGACGTGTGCGACTCTGCGGCGCGGCTGGTCTGGCTGCTGAGCAATTCCGCAGTGGGGATGCGCGAAATCAACGCCATGATCAACGAAACAATGGCGCTCATGAACGTCAGTGACGGCGACTATGGCACCTACCTGGCCACCGCGGGCACGGCCACCATCACCTACCGTTCGGCGGAAGTGGCCGAACGCTGCGCCATTCGCCAAGCGCAGAGCGTGTTGACCTTCATCCTGAATGGCGTGTACGACGCCGCCGCGCTGCCCGGCGTGCGCCCGCCCGATGGCGTGAGCCTGGCGGCGCTGCGTGAGCGGCTGGCCACGACCGACGAAGGGCTGCCTCACCAGGTGCGCCTGACCCCGCCCGCGGCGCTGGAGCAACTGCCTGTCGAGGAAGCACCCGCAAAGGCGCGGATGCTTGTGGACAACCACATGCGCCGCCGCGTGGAAGATGAGGCATTCAGCGCCATTTTGCGCAAGAAGGCCGCGGCGATGCACGAAGGGGGCGGCTTGCTGCTCCAGACGCTGAACGGCTATCTGGACAACGGGCGGCTGCGCGAGGCGCGGGGCTTCCTGGCTATCGTGACGGAGACGCTGGAACGGGGGTTGGCGGAACTGGCCAAAGAACAGGAACGCTTTGCCCAACTGGAAGAACAGAACCAGGGGGCGCTGATTAGCGCGGGCGCGGCGCTGGAAAAGTCCGTGGGCAACTTCCTGACCTTCAATCGCCGCGCACAGGTGCGCTCTGCCCTGGGCATCTACATCCACGAGGCCAACGCGTTGGCGGCGCAGCGGGTGGAACGCAAGGTGGCAGAGTGTGCCGCGGAGATTCTGCGCAGCCTGTTGACCGGGGCGCAGCAGCAGCAGCGGCTGTTGGACGCGGCCATTGCGCGGATGCACCAGGGGCGCGAGTGGCTGGCCGGGCACGAACTGGAACTGAGCCGCCGCGCCGGGGGCCGCGCCGAAATCTCGCTGGCAGACGACGAACTGGTGGATGAACTCTACCGCAAGCACGCCAGCCAGCCTGCTGTGGACGCGCCCGCCGCCCTCAAGGAACTGGGCGCGCTGAGCAACTGGCAGCATCTGCGCCCGCAGGAGATTGCGCAGATCGTGGTCAAGAGCGTCACGCCGTCCTTTGAGCCGGTGCGCCGTCTGACGGTGGAAGATGTGCTTGCGCTGCGCTGG
>JAPKMV010000252.1 GCA_026645635.1 Caldilineaceae bacterium | reverse complement strand
CTGCCTGATTTTCGGCCTCTGTCTGACCGTACCCTTTGCCGTGGGCAAGGAGTTGGCCGCGCCCGCCCACACGCCGGTCGATGGCGTCGTGACGCTGGGGCCGGCGCCGCGTGAATTGGCCGCCGCCGTCCACACCTATGTCTACGCCGACAGCGCCATCCGAGTGCAGGTGGACGCTGCGGGCGACGTCTTGTTCGACACGCCGCGTGCACGCTACCATGTCACTGCGGGCCGCGCGGTCACCATCGATGCCGCGCCCGACACGGCGCCGGATGCCCTGCGCTACATGGTGATGCACTACTGCGCACCGACTTTGCTCAACCAGCGCGGCCTCTTTGCGCTCCACGCCAACGCTATCCACACGCCGCAAGGGGCGGTGCTGCTGGCCGGGCAATCGGGCGGGGGCAAGTCGACGCTCCACGCCGCGCTGCTGGCGCGGGGCATGGCCATGCTCTCGGACGATGTAGCCGTGTTGCGCGCCGGCGCCTCCACCATCGAGGTGCTGCCGGGGATGCGCCGCTTCCGCATGACGGCAGAGGCGCTGGCGCGGGTGCAGCCGCCAGTGGAAAAAAGCCATCTGCTCGGCGGGTCGCGCAACAAAGTAGCGCTCTGGGCGCCGCCCGCATCTTTCCACGGCGCGCCGGCGCCGCTGGCTGCAATCTATGTGCTCGAACCTTACGCGGGCGACGCGATCACTGTCGAGCGGCTCACGGGCCACGCCGCCTTTCGCCTGCTGCAAGCCCAAGCCTACCCGCCGCTGGAGTCGATGGCGCTGCCCGCGCATCTGCGCACCTTTGGCGCGCTGGTCGACCGCGTCACCGTCTATCACATCCGCCGCCCAGCCAACCGCTGGACAGTGGACGAACTCGTCGCCATCGTGCTGCGCGCCGACCCGCTCACCTACACACCGGCGCATGGCTGACATCGTCTGGCTCGCCTCCTATCCCAAGTCCGGCAATACCTGGACACGCGCGTTTCTGACGAGCTACCTGGGCGCCGCGGATGAGGCGGACATCAACGACCTGGAGGGCGGCCCCATCGCCAGCAGCCGCCAGAGCTTCGACCTGGCGGTTGGGGTCGAAGCAGCGTGCCTGCTGCCGGAGGAGGTGGAGAATCTGCGCCCGGCTGCTTTCCGGGTGCAGGCGCGGGAACAGGGCCGCCGCGTCTTCATCAAGACCCATGACGCGTGGACCCACACCCCGGCGGGCGAACCGCTCTTCCCTGCCGACGTGACCCACGGCGCCGTCTACATCGTGCGCAACCCGCTCGATGTGGCCGTGTCGGCGCAGCACCACTTCGGCCTGACCACTGCGGCGGCCGTCGCCATGCTGTGCGACGAAGCGCATCTCCTCTCCCACGCCCACGGAGGTCTGGCGGATCAGCTACCGCAGCGGCTGCTCTCTTGGAGTGGTCACGTGCGCAGCTGGGTGGATGAATCCCAGCTATCCATTTACACCATTCGCTACGAAGACCTGCTGGCTGATCCACAAACGGTCTTTGGCGGCTTGGTGCGATTCGCCGGTCTGGACTACAATGCCGAACGGATGGCAACTGCGGTTGCCGCGGCCAGCTTCGAGAGATTGCGGCGGCAAGAGCAGGCCGCCGGGTTCCGCGAGCGGAGTGCGCGAACAGCAGCGCCCTTCTTCCGCAGCGGGCGGGCGGGAAACTGGCGCACGACACTGACACAGACCGACATTGATACGCTCCTGGCCGCGCACGGCGCAACCATGGCGCGCTTTGGCTATCTCGACCCGGCTGGTGCGCCGGTGTGAACACAGATGGACATACGAAAAGGATGCCGCTGATGGTGACGACTCGGAGTGTCGTGGCGCAGGCTGATGACGTGCTGGTCGCCAATGTGGATGCAGAGCTGGTGATGATGCGGTTGGAGAGCAACGGTTACTTTGGCCTCGATGCGATTGGCCGCCGCATCTGGGAACTGATGGCAGCGCCGCAGCCGGTCAGCGCCATCTGTGCGACGCTGCTGACGGAATTCGACGTGGCGCCCGAGGCCTGCGAAGCTGATGTCCTGGGTTTTCTCAACGAGTTGGCAGGTTATGGCGTCATCACCGTCCAAGAATAACGCCTCACTCTGGCGCAAGCTGCGCCAACGCACCTGGTCCGAACGCTGGCTGCTGCTGGAGGCGGCCTGGTGGCTCACGCTGCTGGCGGCCGCGCTCAATGTGGTTGCGTTCAATCGCCTCACCGCCTGGCTGGGACTGACCCAGGCGGCCACCGGCCAGGAACCGCCGCAGCCGTTGCAGCCGGAAGCGATTGCTGTCGGTTGGGCAGTGGAGGCGGTGGCGGCGCGCACGCCGTGGACGAGCACCTGCCTGGCGCAGGCGCTGGCGGGCGCGCAGATGCTGCGCCGCCGCGGCATTGCCAGCGCGCTGACGCTGGGTGTGGCGCTTACGCCGGACAAGGAGACGGGCATGGCGGCGCACGCCTGGCTGCAGCACGGTGGCGTTCTCCTCACCGGGGGAGGCGGCCACCAGCGCTTCACACCGATTTCGACCTTTGTATGCGGCGACTACGCGCACAATTGAGCGGCCGCTTATCCACTGCTTACCTTGTTCTGGAGGAATCGCAATGAGCAACAACGCGCTGGCCTGGATCGACGAAGAACTGGCCAGGTTGACCGAAGCCGGTCTGCGCACCACCATCCGCACCATCGAATCGCCCATGGACGGCTGGGTCACCATCGACGGACGCAGACTGCTCAACTTTTGCGCCAACAACTACCTGGGATTGGCCAACCACCCGCGCCTGCGCGCCGCCGCCAAGCAGGCCATCGACACGATGGGCATCGGCCCTGGCGCGGTGCGCACCATCGCCGGCACGACCTCCCTGCATGTGGAACTGGAGGAACGGCTGGCTGCCTTCAAACATGCTGAAGCCTGCATCACCTTTCAGAGTGGCTTTACCGCCAACCTGGCCACGATCCCTGCGCTGACCGGCGACGGCGACCTGATCTTTTCCGACGAACTGAACCACGCCAGCATCATCGACGCCTCGCGGCTGAGCCGGGCGCGGGTCGTGCGCTACGCCCATAACGACGTGGAAGACCTGCGCCGCAAGATTGGCGAGAATGCCGGCTATCGCCGCGGGTTGATCGTCAGCGACGGCGTCTTCAGCATGGACGGCGACATCGCGCCGCTGGACAAGCTGGTGGAAGTGGCCGAGGAATTCGGCCTGATCCTCATGGTGGACGACGCCCACGGCGAAGGCGTCCTGGGGCGCGGCGGACGCGGCATCGTGGATCACTTTGGGCTGCACGGTCGCGTGCACATCGAAGTCGGCACGCTGAGCAAGGCGTTTGGCGTGGTCGGCGGGCTGGTGGCGGGGCGCAAGCCGATCATCGACTGGCTGCGCCAGCGCGGGCGCCCCTTCCTCTTTTCCAGCGCGATGACTGCGCCCGACGTCGCCGCGTGTATCGAAGGTGTGACCATGCTCGAAGAATCAGATGAACTGGTCACGCGGCTGTGGGAGAATGCCCGCATCCTGCGCGACGGCATGCAGCAGCTTGGCTTCGACACCGGCCACAGCCAGACGCCCATCGTGCCGCTGATGCTGGGCGAGGCGCCGTTGGCGCAGCAGTTCAGCCGCCGCCTGCTGGAACAGGGTCTCTTTGCAATGGCCATCGGCTACCCCACCGTGCCGCTGGGCAAAGCGCGCATCCGCGTGATGAACTCCGCGGCCCACAGCACCGCCGATCTGGAGCAGGCGCTGGACATCTTCGAGCGCGTCGGGCGCGAGTTACGGGTGATATGACAGGGCGAGGGGCGAGTTGCGAGGGGCGACGTCAGCCGAACCTGAAGCGTAAGCGAGGGGCGCAGCCAACTTCACAATTCGCAATTCATAGTCCACAATTCAAAATTCATCAATTTACCTCAACCTTGGGCGATGGAAAGGGCACCCCATGCGCAAACGAGTCATCTTCATCACAGGCGCCAGCGGCGAAGTCGGACAGGCGCTGCTGCGCGACCTTTCCCAGAACCCCGCCAACCAGATTCTGACCATGGATCTGCACCCGCTGCCGCCGGAACTGCGCAGCCTCAGCACCCATGTCGAGGGCGACCTGCTCAACATGCGGCTGCTGGCGCGCCTGGTGAGCGAGTACGAGATGGACACCATCTACCACCTGGCCGCGCTCCTCTCCACCCGCGCCGAGATTCAGCCGGAGGAGGCGCACCAGGTGAACGTCGAGGCGACGATGGCGCTGCTCAAGCTGGCGGCTGAGGAAAGCCAGTGGCGCAAGCGCTCGGTGCAGTTCATCTTCCCCAGTTCCATCGCCATCTACGGCATGCCCGACCGCGCCACCAAGGCCCACTTCCAGCGGGTGCGCGAGTTCGAATGGAACCAGCCGCGCACGATGTACGGCTGCAACAAACTCTACTGCGAGCAACTGGGCAGCTATTTCAGCCGCCACTATCGCCAGCTTGCCGCAGAACAGCCGCCGACCATCGACTTTCGCAGCGTGCGCTTTCCAGGGCTGATCAGCGCCGTCACCGTGCCGTCCGGTGGCACCAGCGACTACGCGCCGGAGATGCTCCACGCTGCCGCGCAGGGAAAACCCTATGCCTGTTTCGTGCGCGAGGAGGCGCGCATCCCCTTCATGGCGATGCCGGACGCGGTGCGCGCCCTGCTGCTGCTGGCGGCCGCGCCGCGCGCCGCGCTGACGCGCCAGGTCTATAATGTGACCAGTTTCAGCCTCTCCGCGGCCCAGGT
Organism: Caldilineaceae bacterium; assembly: GCA_026645635.1. GTDB lineage: Bacteria > Chloroflexota > Anaerolineae > Caldilineales > Caldilineaceae > Fredericiella. The sequence continues at coordinate 1,081 of JAPKMV010000252.1, read as the reverse complement.
GCGCGACCGCGTGCTGGCTGCTTTTCCTGCCGCCCAGATCACCTTCGAGCCGGATCTCAAGCGCGAGGCGATCATCGATTCCTGGCCGGCGGACATCGACGACAGTGCAGCGCGCATGGACTGGGGCTGGGCGCCCGAGTACGATGCAGAGCGCGCCTTTCAGGAATATCTGATTCCGGGCATTCGGGAACGCTACGCCGGCCGGTGACAGCGCAACACGCAAGACGAGGAGGAGTTCATGGCAAAAATCGGCGTCACTTGTCATGCCACAGATGCGAAAGACAGTGAGAATCTCCAGCTTCTGGTCGAGCAGATCGCCGATGCCGTGATCCGGGCCGGCGGTGAGCCGGTGCTGATTCCGCCCGACCTGGACGCGGACGCGCTGCGTGAACGCTACGCTGCCCTCGATGGGCTGATTCTCTCAGGCGGCGGCGATGTCGATCCCGCCTGTTATGCTGCGGCCAGCACGCCGGCCGTCGATGGCGTCGACCCCAACCGCGACTACACCGAAATCACGCTGGCGCGCTGGGCGCTGACCGAACAGAAGCCATTGCTGGGCATTTGCCGCGGTCTCCAATTGTTGAACGTCGCCTGCGGCGGCACACTCTATCAGGACATGAGCGAGTCGCCTGCTACCCTGCCCCACGCGCTCTGTCCCGGCCTGCCCTTCGACCTGCTTGCCCACGAAGTCGCCGTGGCGCCAGCCAGCCGGCTGGCGGCCATTGTCGGCACGGCGCCCTTCGGGGTGAACAGCCTGCACCATCAAGCCTGCGCCACGGTGGCGCCCACGCTGCGCGCCGTCGCACACGCACCGGATGGCACGGTGGAGGCCGTAGAAATCCCTGACCATCCGTTTGCCCTGGCCGTGCAGTGGCACCCCGAAGCGCTGCCCGCCGCGCCCGAATCCGGTGCACTCTTCCGCGCCCTGGTGGCAGCGAGCGCAAGCGATGCGCGTGCTCCACTTCTACCATGACTTCTGGCCGGCGCGCGGCGGCGTTCGGGCCTCCGCGCGCTCAATCGCCAGGGCCAGCCCGCCATTGTCTACTTCCATCCGTGGGAATTCGACCCAGCACATCCCACC
>JAPKMV010000251.1 GCA_026645635.1 Caldilineaceae bacterium | reverse complement strand
CTTGCCCTCTTTTGCATTCATCAAGGGAGAATCGGACCGTGAAAGCAATTGTGGAGCGCATTCGTACAGAAGGCAAGAATCTGGGCAGCGGCATCCTCAAAGTGGACAGCTTCGTCAACCATCAATTGGACCCGGCGCTCACGGTGGAAATGGGACAGGCCTTTGCGCGCAGATTCGCAGCGCTGGGCGTCACCGGCATCACGAAGATCATCACCGCCGAAGTCAGCGGGATTGCCCCGGCCTTGACCACCGCGATGGCGCTGGGCGTGCCCGCGATCTATGCGCGCAAGTCCCGCCCGATCACCATGCCTTCCGGCTATTTTCGCGCCGAGGCGCCCAGCCACACCAAAGGTGGCATTGTCGATCTGATCGTTTCGCCGGAATATCTCCACCCCGACGACCGGGTGATTCTCATCGACGACTTCCTGGCGACAGGGCTGACCATCGACGCGCTGGCCTCCCTGGTGGCAGAGTGCGGCGCCACCCTCTGCGGCATCGGCTGCATCATCGAGAAGAGTTTTGAGCAGGGCCGGGCGCGCCTCGCTCACCTGAATGTGCCGATAGTCACCCTGGCCATTGTCACGAGTATGGAGGGAGATGATATTGTGGTGGTGAACCCGGAGGAGGGGTGAGGGGGTGAGAGGGTGAGAGAGTGAAGCCCTATCACCCCAAAACCCCAAGACCCCATCACATCTACGCCCTACCCATACAGATCCGTGCGGCGGTCGGCAAACACCGGGATGCGCTGGCGCACGGCGTCGACCAACGCCAGGTCCACGCTCACGGTGAGCAGCATACTGGCCTCGCCGCCTTCCACCAGCGTCTCGCCCCAGGGATCGACTACGGCGGACGCGCCAAAGAAGGTGTTGTTGCCCGTCGTCCCGACCCGGTTGCAGGCAGCCACGAAGCATTGGTTTTCGATGGCTCGGGCGCGCAGCAGGGTGCGCCAGTGTTCGCGGCGCGGGTGCGGCCACTCCGCCGGGATCAGGATCAGGCGCGCGCCGTCGAGGGCATAGCGGCGAAAGAGTTCCGGGAAGCGCAGGTCGTAGCAGATGGTCAGTCCGGCGCGGCCCCAGGGCAAATCGACAACGCCGGTGGCTTCCCCCGGGGCAAGATACTGTTCTTCCGCCATCAGGCGAAACAGGTGAATCTTGCGGTAGGCGGCACGAAGGGCGCCGTCGGGACCGTAAACGGCCAGGCAGTTGTAGAAGCGGCCGTCGCGCGCTTCCAGCAGCGACCCGGCCAGCCAGATTCGATGTTCTGCGGCCAGCGCCGCGAACCGGCCAAACCAGCCGCCGTCGCCCGGCCCCTGTGCCAGCGGCGCCGCCAATTCTGGCGCACGATCCAGTGCATAGGCGGTGCTCCACAACTCCGGCAGCAGCACCAGATCGCTGCCGCGCCGCGCCGCTTCCGCCACCATCTCGGCTGCCACCTCAAAATTCGCCGCCGGCTCGCCGACCCGACAGTCCATCTGCACCAACGAAATCGTCAACAAAACCAATCTCCAATCTCCCAATCTCCCAATCTCTTAATCTCCTAATCTCCTAATCTCCAGTCCTGCGCCATGTAGCGATTGGAGATTGGAGATTAGAGATTCCAGACTACGTGACCATCCTCAATCTTCAATATCCGGCAGCACCTCGACCGTTGCGCCGGGCGCAGGCTGGGTGTAGTCGCCCAGGCGCGGGCGGGGCGCCGGGGAATCTGCCGGGCTGCTGGTGCGTTTCCGTTGCGTCGTCGTGTTCGGCGCGGCGTGCAGTTCGAGCCGTTCCGGCTGCGGGCGGCGCAGGCTGCGATAGGCCGTCAGCCCGCCTGCCGCAATCAACAGCAGCGGCCACCAACGCAGCAGCGGCAGTTCATTTTCCTGCCCCGGCGTCAGCACCAGCGCGCCAAAGACGACCAGCACGCTGCCCGGAATCAGCGCCCACCATTGGCGGCGCCGCGGGTCGAGCCAGTAGACCAGGAAGAAGACCGCACCCAGCGCAAAGAAGAGGATGGCCGTCAGCCGATCCATCTCCTCGATGACCGCGCTCAGGGCAAGCACGCCACCGAGCGCAAGCATGAAGCCCCCCGGAATCACTGCCCACCAGCGTTCGGCGCGGTCCAGCAAATAACTGTGCCCAAACCCACAGGCCAGCCCTAGAAAGACCAGCGCCGCCATCAGCCGTTCCGTGCCGGGCAGCAGCGTCAGCGCGCCGATGCCGCCGAGTGCCAGCAGCGTCCAGGCGGGGATCAGACGCCACCACTCCGCAGCGTGCCGGGTGAAGGTGGCAAAGAGCACAACTGCGCCGGCCACCGCGGCACAGATCAAGACAACCTGGGGCCAGGGCGCATACGGCGCCAGGACACCCAGGTTGAAGAGCAGCAACAATATGCCGCTGACGATCAGCGCCGCCGCCCACAAGCCGCCGCGCATGCGCGGATCTGCCATGATCGCGCCCGCCTACGGAATGATGGGCAGGTCGTTTACGTCGGTGTCCAGGCTGACGGTGTCCACCAGCACCCAGGCGGTTGTGCCGTCGGGCAGAGCCAACTGCACCCAGCCGCCATCAGCCGTGCGCCCGATAGCGGGGAAACGCTCGCCATTATCGACGGTGATCACCGGGTTGGCGTTGCGATCCGGCACCGAGCGCAAGTTGGCGCCCAACTGATTGGTGATCGTAGCGATGGCCGCATCGGCGGGTGTCCCTGGCGCCAGCGGCGCAGGCGTCGTCGCCGGTGTTGCCGTGGCGTCAGTAGTCGGCGTGGCGTCACTTGCCGCGGCCGCATCGACGCCGCCGATCGGCGCTGTGTCGATGTTGTCCGATACGTTGATCACCGTGCGCGCCATCCACGCCAGTTGATCGTCTGGCAGACGCACCTGGATCCATTGGTCATCCGCGGAACGGCCCACGGCAGGCAGCACGGCGCCGTTCGGTACGATAATCACGAGTGCGCCGTCCGCGCTGGGCGTGGCGCGGGCATTGACGCCCAACGGGTTGGAGATGGCCACCGCAGCGCCCAACGGCAAGGTGTTGGTGAAGGGCGCAGGCGGGTCAACCGGGCTGATCTCGACCACCGGCAGCGCCGGTGCGCTGCTGGTTGCAGTGGGGACCAGCGCCAGCAGCGGCGCGCTTTCGGTCTCCGGCGCGGCCGTGGCCGTCGCAGCGGCAGTCAGTTGCTCGGGCGTGACCACACCCAGGGCGGCAACGTCGCCCTGCACACTCACAAATTGCGTCAGCACCCAGCCGAAGGTGCCGTCGGGGAGCACCACGGCCAGCCACAGGCTATCGTCGTTGCGCCCCACAGCCGTGACCGCCGTGTCCCTTGGCAGCGACATCACCGTGACACCGTTGACCAGGTCGGGTGCGTTGCGGGCATTGATGCCCGGTTCGCCGATCACGACGGCCGGCAGCGTGGCGCCGAGGCCAGTGCTCTCCGCCGCAACCGCAGCGGTGGCCGGCGTCGGCGTCGCAACTGGCGGCAGCCCGGCCCCGATCAGAATTTCGTTCAGCCGCTCGAGCAGCACAGTCTGCGCGGAGCGTTGGATAAAGTCAGCAGAGACCCAGGCGACCGTGTTGTCGTCCAGGATCACCTGCAGCCAGCCGTCCTGTTCGGCGACCACGGTGACTGCCGCGTTCTGCGCCAGCAGCCGCACCACTTCCGCCGTTGTGTTTGGTTCGCGCCGCGCGTTCACACCGGCCGCCTCGGTGACGATCCCTGTGATCAATTCCACCTGAGCTGGCGGCGGCGGTTCCGGCGTCGCCGTGGCGGTCGGCTCTTGCGTCGGGGGAAGGGTCACAGCGACGGTGGCGGTTGGCTCCTCCACGGCTACGGTTTCGGTCATGGTTGCAGCGGCGGCGACCGCTTCCGGCGTCGGTGCGGTGGCCGCCTGGCCGCCGATCACATCGGACAGTACGCTGGCCATAGCGGTGAAGGGATTGCTGCCTGTGCCACCGCCCACCACCTGCCCAAAGGCGATCCACCCGACGTAGCTCAGCACGCCGAGCAGCGCCACGATGACCACGGAGGGAAGAATCCAGTTGCGCCGCGGCCCGGTCTGGCGGCGATAGTCGATTGGCTGCCACTGGGCGCCGCCGGTGGCATCTTCCTGGAGTTGCAGTTGCTTGGGCGCTTCTGTCTGCGCCCCGCTCAACGCGTACCGATCGGCACCCTTGCCGCCTTCTTCAACCTGCCAGTTCTTCAATGAATTGTCTGCGCTCATGGCTCTTTATTTTCCTCGACGGGGTTGTCCCAGCCCGTCTGGCGACCTGCCCGCACGTACAGCCCACACTGCACGGCGAAAAGGATCGCCAGGACGCTCCAGGCGATGGTTTGCCACCACGGTGACGGTTGATATTCGACCGCGCCCGCCCAAGCCATGCCCGCGCAGAAAGCCGTCAATGTCAACGACAACGGCGTCAGCAACCGCGGCATGCCCCACAGCGCGCGCCAGGTCAAATCATGTTCTTTGCGATACCAGGCATAATAGCTGAAGGTTGCCAGCACACCCGACAAGCCATATAGCCACAGTATGTTGGCAAGAAGACCTTGTGGTGAAATCATGTCGATAAGAATCTGGAACGATCCTACGCCAGTGCGGAAGTCGGATTGGCGCGACCTCTACGCCGGGTATAGTATACACGCAAAAAGTCATTCCCAAAAGGGCGGCTTCTCCACGAAATGTTTGCATTCGTCCGACTCTGGTAACGCCATGTTGATAGGCATCGACGCATCGCGTGCGCTGCGCGCCCAGCGCACTGGCACCGAACGCTATTCTCTGGAGATAATTCGGGGTCTGCTGGCGCTGCCTGCGGCGGGCGCACATCATTGGCGGCTCTATGTAGACGCGCCGCCGCCCTCCACTTTGCTGCCCGCCGGCGACAACATCGAACTGTGCCTGCTGCCCCGCCAGCGCCTGTGGACGCATCACGCCCTGGCCGCTGAGGTGACGCGGCGCCGGCCAGATGTACTCTTCGTGCCGGCGCACGTTGTGCCCTTCGTCTGGCCGCCCACGCGCCTGCCCGCCTCTGTGGTGACAATCCACGATCTCGGCTATCATCACATTCCTCGCGCGCACCCGTGGCGACAGCGGCTCTACCTGGAGTGGAGCACACGCTGGAGTGCGCGGGCGGCGGCCGCTGTGATCGCGATCAGCGCAACGACGGCCGGCGATCTGCACCGTTTCTATGCGACGCCGCTCAACAAGGTGCATGTCGTCCACGAGGCGGCGCCGGCGTCCAGCGCAGTGACCGCAGAAGAGACGGCCGCCGTGCGCACCCGCTATGGGCTGACGCGGCCCTATGCGCTCTTCGTCGGTACACTGCAGCCGCGGAAGAATCTGGTACGGCTGGGCGCGGCTTTTGCTGCGTTGGTGCAGGCCGGTCAGGCCGATTTTGACGTGGTGCTGGCGGGCGGCGCGGGCTGGCTCAGCGGCGACCTGCTGGCGGCGCTCGATGGCCTGGCGCTGGAGTCGCGGCTGCATCGCCTCGGCTTCGTGCCCGACGCAGAGCTGCCGGCGCTCTATGCCGGTGCACGCCTGTTCTGTTTTCCGTCGCTGTACGAAGGATTTGGCCTGCCGGTGCTGGAGGCCCAAAGTTATGGAGCACCCGTGATGACTGCCAACCGTTCTGCCCTGCCCGAAATCGCCGGGGACGCCGCACTTTATGTTGACCCGACCGATGTCAATGCCATTGCCGCGGCCATGCTGCGTCTGAGCGAGGACGCAGCCCTGCGCGAGCAGTTGATCGCCGCGGGCCATGAGAATGTGAAGCGCTTCTCGTGGTCGAAAGCAGCGGCGGAGACGCTGGCCGTGTTGGAGGCTGCGGCGGAGAACAGGGACGCCGCTTCGCG
>JAPKMV010000250.1 GCA_026645635.1 Caldilineaceae bacterium | reverse complement strand
GCCGCAGTCGGCGCCATCGCGTCCAGGCTGCCCAGTTCGGCCAGCTCGTCCAGGCTGGCTGCGGCGCGGCGTTTCTGCCGGCGCAGATGGTCGTAACAGGTGTTGGTGACTATGCGCAGAAACCAGGAGCGAAAGTTGCCGTCCTGAAAACGCGCCATCGCCCGGTGCGCCTTGATCAACGATTCCTGGACTGCGTCCGCCGCGGCGTCTTCCGTATAAAGAATCTGCTGTGCAACGCGCTCCGCCGTGGCGCGGTAGAACTCGATCAAATTGCCGAAGGCGCGATCATCGCCGAGGCGCGCCGCCTCCACATACGCATCGACGTGGCTGGGGGACGCGCTGGTGTGTGTGTCACTGTTCCACATCCATTCCGGCTGCCAGTGGCCGGCGGTTGCGCTCAGGGTGTAGCTCATATGCTCAATTTCTCCGTTTCTTACGCCCTTTGGCGAACGTCTTCACGATCATAGACAAGAAAGATGAAAACTTTTGGAAGGAATTGCGACGCAAGTCGGACTGTTGTCATACGCTTATGAACTCACTCTTGTACGCAAAGGAACGCACCCACCTACTCCGATATGCGCTATGGGCGCCGATTGGCGTCCAGGCAGACGCGGTTCTGCCATCGATCACCAGCGTTTCGACGCCCATTGACAGCCACCATACAAACCGGTAAAGACCAACTCATGAACCATCATCGCCCATCCATCGCCAGCACCCAGCCCGCCCGCCCTTCCCGCTTTTTTAGTCATCCAACTCACTGGCGCCACACCACAAGCGTGTTTGCCCTGTTCGTTGTGCTGGCGCTGCTGCTGGCGGCGCCGGTCATCGTCCACGCACAGCCGCGCCAGCCTATCACGGCTGCATCGCCCGCGCCGATGCCCAGCCCTACGCCCGCCCAACGCAATGGTGACGCTGGCCCCATTCGCGGTATACTACCCACAGTTGGCCGCACGACCGGCTATTTTCCAAGCCACACATCGACGGGAGGAGCCACCATGACGACAACCACGATCGAGCGCCGCCTGACGCCCTGGTTCGACGCACTGAATTTATCCATCAAGCGCATCGATGAGCGCCCGGATCACCCCAGCGGCGAGGTGATCTATGTGCTCAAAGATGTTTTCACCACCCGCGATGGGTCGTGGGAACCTTCCGATCAGCCCTATGCCGCGCCCGACTGGGCGCGTACTGCTTATCTGGATCCAGGCGTCTTCACCAAAGCCTTCGAGCGCACCAATCTCTACGCGACTGTGCTGGATGAAGCGGGCAATTTCATCTACGGCCACCCGATTCTCAACTGGTCAGATGGCTTCGAGCGGCTGGGCGATCCGAGCTACGACGGCTTCGTGCGCCAGAATGCCTGGGAGGCGCCGGGCTGGAGCACGATGGTGATGTACGGCAGCAGCAGCTATGCGCCCGGCAGTGGACAGGCTGGCCCCTGGTGCTGGATGCCGGCGGAGGTTGCCGCCGAGGTGGTCTGCGGCGGCGGTCTGCCCGACGGCGAGGCCGTGTCGATTTTCGCTGTGTGGCAGGCCGTGCGCGTCAGCGACCCCACACCGGAGCCGACGCCCGACCCGACACCGGAGCCGACGCCCGATCCCACACCGGAGCCGACACCCGATCCCACGCCGGAGCCGACGCCCGACCCCACGCCGGAGCCGACACCCGACCCCACACCGGAGCCGACGCCCGATCCCACGCCGGAGCCGACGCCCGATCCCACGCCGGAGCCGCAGCCCGTGGTTGAACGGCGGTTGGGGCGCTGGTTCGAGGCCATGAATTTCAAGATCAGCACCATCGCCGAGTGCCCCGACCACCCGGTGCAGGGCGACTACATCTATGTGATCAAGGATGTGTTCACGACGCTCAACGGCAGTTGGGAGAACATGGGCGACGAATTGGGCACGGTGGAAGCCTGGGCGCGCGACGCCTATCTCAAGCCTTTCCACGCGCCCGACTATTTCGACGACGCCGGCGCCGATCATCATCTGTTCTCCGCCGTCATCGGGCTGGACGGTCAGTTCCTGCGCAACTTCCCCATGCGCTACTGGTCGGATGGCTTTGCCATGTTGGGCGACCCGGAATACCAGAACTTCGCCTACCACCTGACCAAAGAACGCTCCGGCTGGGCCAACCTGGTGATGCTCTCCGGCAGCAGCTATGCGCCGGACCGCGGGGAAAGCGGCCCCTGGTGTTGGACGCCGGCCGAAGGCGCGGGCGAGGTCATGTGCGGCGGCGGTATGCCGTGGAACCACCACATCTCCACCTTCGTGGTCTGGCAAATGATCCCGCGGCCACAAGAACCTGAGCCGGAGCCGACGCCGACGCCCGACCCCTTGCCGCAGCCGGGCGGGTTCAACGTCTTCCTGCCCTTCGTGCGCGGCGGCGCCCCGGCGGCGCGCGGCCTGGCCACGCCCGCAGCGGACGCACCGTCGCCGGCCAGCGACGCCAACCTGTTTTCGCTGGAGGGCATTCGCGCTGCAGCCCGCGCACAGATCGGCAGCCCACACCCGGCGGACTCGCCGCTGGCGGCCTACGCCTTGCAGGCGGGGCTAGGCGCGCCCATCACCGGCGTCTTCACGCTGTACGATCATTACATCCAGGGCTATCAAAGCGGCATTGTGCTGGCGCCCGTCGCCGTACCGACGATGGCGAGCCATATTGGGTGGGATTGACGACCGGAGATTGACGACGGGCAGGACTTGCTATCGTCCCAGCAAGTCCTGCCCGACCACGATGCGAATGTCGATGGGCGACGTGCGATCCAAACCGCTGAAGGTGGCCTCCGCAGCGTTCAGCCCCAGGTCGCTGCTCAGCTTCTGCACCAGAGCAGGCGGCGCCGCGTAGTTGATAATAATCGTTTGCTGGTAATCCTTGCGGTCAGCATCGTCGATGGAGACCACGCGCCAGCCCTGGCTCTCGAGCGTCTGCGCGGTGCTGGCGGCGATGCCGGGCTGCATCGTGCCGTTGAGCACCTCGATGCGCAGTGCGTCGGCGCTGGCCGCAGCCGTGCCCGCGCTGGAGGCCGTGCCAAAGAAGCGGTCGAGAGCGACACGCACGCGGGCGCGATCCGGCAGCAAGATCCAGGCGCCTTCACTGCTGTAGGTTTCTTCGCCATATTGGCTATCGAGCACCAACTGCCGCACCTCGCGCAGCGTAGAGCCGCTCACCAGGTTAGCCAGATCCAGCCCGACCGGAATGGGAATGTCGGTTTCGATGCTGTTTTGCATCGTTATCAGCAACTGCGGCACGCGCGGCAGCAGTTGGGGGATCATGTTGGCGCTGAGCACCTTGTCGGCCACGGCGCGGATGATCTCCTGCTGGCGGCGGGCGCGGTTGTAGTCGTCGTCGGTGTGGCGCGTGCGCGCATATTTGAGGGCAGTTGCGCCGTCGAGATGCTGCGGCCCGGCGTCGAGGTGAAAGAGTTCCACACCATAGTCGGCGGTCGGGTATTCCTCGTCGTGGATCGTCGAGGCCACTACCACGTCGACGCCGCCGATCAGGTCGATGAGTTCGCGGAAACCGTCAAAGTTGACGCGCACGAAATAGTCGACCGGGCGCCCGATGAGGCTGCTCACGGTGTCCTTGGCCAGTTGCGCGCCGCCACCCGCATAGTCCTGCGCCTCGCCGATGCCATAGGCGGTGTTGATCTTGGTCGTAATGTTCTGGCCGGGGATCGGCACCCAGAGATCGCGGGGCAGCGAGAGCATCCCCAGCGTCTTCTCCTGCGGGTTGACACTCAGCAAAATCATCGTGTCGGTGCGCGAGGGGCCGGCTTCGTCTGGCCGTTCGTCGCTGCCCAGCAACAGGATGTTGGTGAAGCTGGGTGTGGGTTCCGGCGTCACCACGGGCGCGGCGCTCTGTGGCTGGCTGGCGGCTGACCCAGACAGGTCGGGCGCGGCCATTTCGGTCGCCATCGCATCCGCCGCGGTCACAATCGGTGTGCCGATGGTGGCCAGAATCGAAGATTGTACGATGCGCTGTCGCGCCCAATCGTGCATACGCAGCCCGAGGAAAGCGGCAACGGTTAGCACCGTAATGGCATAAAGCAGCGTCACCCCCACAGCAAAACGCCGGCCAGGAGTGCGCTCCTGCGGCCGGCGCGGCTCATTGGGTGGACGCAGTTCGTAAGGCGTCGTCATAGTGCGCGCGAGTATAGCACAGCCGCGGAGGGGAGCGAAGTTGCGAGGTCAATGAAGTGACAGGATGTACAGTCTCTCAGCGCGGCAGCCGCTGCTGGTATAAGGCTTCGTCCGTGAGCAGAAAGATCAGTTCGCGCGCTTCGTCGATAAAGATGCCGCGCAGCCCGCGCAGCGGTCGCCCCTCTGCCGCCTGAAACTGACCCAGATAGGCGCCGCTCTCCTTCTCAAAGAACAGGATGCGCTCGTCCGCAGCATCGGCAATGTAGATGGCGTCGTCGCCCTGTTGGCTGACATAGAGATCGACCGGATCGGTTGGGCGGGCAACGCTGTCGTCCAGGCTGTAGGGCACCTGCTCACCGCCCAGGTAACGCAGCACCTTGCCATCGTCCATCAGCAGCCAGATGTGGCCGTCGATGCGCATGGCGCGCAGCCCCTGGAGATTGACCTGGGTGGTCGGCAAGAACCAGGGCGGGCCAGGCTGGGTGTATTGCCCCGGCGCATAGCGGTAGATCTCGTCGGTCTCCGGGTCGGCGACGTACAGCCGGTCAAGATAGATTTCCACTTCGGAGGCTGATGCCCAGCCCCGCTCCGTACCGAAGTCCATCACCGTAGCGCCATCGACCTGGTTGTAGCGGAAAACCTGGTTGTTGGCGTCGAGAACGAGCAGATTCGACTTGTCCTCATAGCCAGGGATTGGGCGCATCCAGCCGATATCGACCAGCGGCCCCACCGTGAGGCCGTCGATCGTAGCGCCCTCGCGCAGCACGACCTGTCCTTCGGCGCTCTCCAGCAGTTCGCCCGTCGGGTCGATGCGGTAGCGCACAACCTGGCCCAAGCCCGTTTCGAGCACGAAGACATCCTGGTCGACCACCAGCGTCTGCTGCGGCTCCCACTCCACCGGAAATGCCGTGAGCGGTGTGCTCAACCCGTAGAGCGGCTGAATCTTGAGCACGGTCTGCTGCTCACGGTCGATGGTCTTGAGCAGTTCGGCGCTCGTCGCCGTGCGCCCCAACATCTCCTCGGATTGAGTGACGTAGCTGCGCGCCTCGGTGAGCAAGCTGCGCGCCCGGTCATCGTCGCCTTGATCCAACGCATCCTGTGCGCTCAGGATGCGCACCTGTGCGATTTCCAGCAGCGACTCGGCTTCCACGCGGTTGTCCGCATCGTTCTGCCAGAGCACGCCGGCAACGACGGCGGGGACCAACACCAGGATGACAACTGCCAGTGAGATAAACATACGGGCGCGGCCGCCGGAAGCGCGGGGCGGGGGAACGAATGGTTCGCTCTCCGCCGCCGGGGGCGCAGTGCCGGGCATGGCCAGCGCCGCCGAAGCCGCCGCCGTGGAGGTCATGACGACCAGCGCGCCAGGGTCCGGCGCCGGTGTGGGCGCGGGCGGCGGCGCATCGCGGTCAGGCAGCATCTGGCGCAAGATGTCGCGCGCCTGACCGACGCCCGCTTTGGCGCCAGCAAAGACGGCGCCGGTGGCGGCCGCCATTTTGGCGCCAGCGGCTTGCAGCTTTTCAGAGGCGTCTGTTCTCTCAGCGGCGGGATCAGGGACAACAGCCGCCATCTCCGCCATTGGCGCATCAGCCTCGGACAGATCGGCCGTTGCAACCGCTTCCTCCGGCGCAGGCGCTGGCGTCGGTGGCTGCTCGGCCACAGTACGCGGCGCCGAGCGATGCTGGATCGCC
>JAPKMV010000024.1 GCA_026645635.1 Caldilineaceae bacterium | reverse complement strand
AGCGACATATAGGAGAGGGCCAGCGCCAGGCCGATGAAGGCCAACGTGTAAAGCACGAACCAGCGGTTGCGCAGCGCGTCGCGCAGTTCTTTTTGGGCCAGGGTCCAGATGATCTTCATGGCTGCCTACTCCATCTCGAAATCGGTGACGTGAATGTTCGCCTGGTGCAGCGTGTGGATCGGCCGCGCCTTCTCGCCGTGGGCCACATCCACGATGATGCCGACGCCATTGCGCCGGGCGATGAGGCCGTCGCGGTTCAGAACGTCCAGCGCGGCGTCGAGCAGATTGCCGGGCAGCATGAACTTGACCTGGGTGCGCAGCCCGATGCGCCGCGCCAGTTCATCCGCGGGGCAGGTAAACTGGAGCGCGCCCTGCTCCATCACAGCCACCCGGTCGGCCAGCGCCTCCACTTCCTCGATGCGGTGCGAGGTGAAGACGATGGTCTTGCCCGCTTCCTTGACCTGCACCAGCAGTTGCAGCAACTGGCTGCGCGCCGCGGTGTCCAGGTTCGAGGTCGGCTCGTCCATCACCAGCACCGGCGGGTCGGCCAGCAGCGCCAGCCCCAGCGCCAGCCGCTGCTTCATGCCGCCGGAGAGCGCGCCCACGGGCTTGCGGGTGTGCTCGGCCAGCCCCACCTGCTCCAACACCGGTGCAATGCGCGCCGCGGGCGTGGCCTTGAGCCGGGCGTAGAAATGGGCCATGTCCAGCGTGCTCATCTCCTTGTAGAAGGCGAGTTCCTGGGGCACGTAGCCGATCAGCCGGCGGGCGCTGCGTCCCTGCTTGCGCACGTCATAGCCGTTGACCTGGATCTGGCCGGAGAAGCGCAGCAGGCCGAGCAGACACTTGATGGCGGTGGTCTTGCCCGCGCCGTTGACACCCCACAGGGCGACGGCTTCCTGCGGCGCTACATCCAGCGTCAGGTCATTCACGGCGACGAATTTGCCGTAGGTTTTGCGTAAATGGTTGAAGGCAATCATGGATCGTTCCAGCTTTCTAGTCCAGCAGAGTCTTTCGGTTCAACGCGGGCGCAGGCGCAGCCCGGCCAGGAGCACAGCCAGCGCCACAGCGACCAACCCCAGCGCCGCGGCCAGGTTGGCCAGCACCGGCGCCGGCGCGATCCCCGGCACGGGCGGCAGGCTCGGCGGCGCGGTGAGCGGGTGCGGGTCGGCCATCTTCGGCTGCGGCGCAAAAATCGGGAACGCCTTCGCCGCCAGGTCAAGGGCGTCGGCGGCCGGGCCGAGCTGGAACAGGCGCAGTTCCGGGTGGGCGCCGGCCAGGCTCTCGTAGAGGCTCTTGGCCGCGTAGGGCAGGTCGCCGATGGCGTCGGCGTCGGCGTCGTAGCCGGCGTAGTCGCTCCAGTAGTTGCCGCGTCCGTCCACCGCCCACTCGTTGCGGGTCAGGTCGCCGCCGCCGGCCACGTTGATCTGCTCGCCGTTGTCCAAGAAAATATTGTCGTGGAAGCGGTTGGCCAGGGTGTTGGGCAGCATGTCCAGCCCGATCTCGTTGTAGGCGAGCAGGTTGTTGTCGTAGGTGACGGTGGTCTCCGGGGCGAGGGGCGAGCTGTCCGAATAGACGCCGACCCGGTTGTTGACGATGCGGTTGCCCGCCATCAGCACGTCGCTGGCTTCCTTCAGGCCGATGCCGTAGCCGCTCGGCCCGCGGTTGTCGGTGATCAGGTTGCGCAGCATGGTGAAGCCGGCGCCGTACATGACATAGACGCCCACCGAGTTGTTGCGGAAAATATTGTCTTCGATCAGGTGGTGGTCGGACTGCATCATGTGCAAGCCGTAGCGCCCGTCCGCCAGGTCGTTGCCGCGCACGATGCTCTCCGGCGAGTACCAGAGGATGGCGTCGCGGGTGGCGCGCAGCGTGTTGCCCTCGACCAGCGTGCGCGGGCTGTACCAGATCTTCAGCCCGTCGCCGCGGCGGGAGATGGGCAGGTCCATGCCGACGATCGTGTTGTTGCGCACAACGCCGTCGGCGGCTTGCTCCAGATAGATGCCGAAGAGCGCCTCCTCGACCCGGTTCCCTTCCAGCACCACGTTGGGCGCGGAGACCTTGATGCCCGTGTCCTCGCGATCCAGGGAGATGCCGGTGCCGCGCACCACAAAGCCGCGCATCGTCACCTCCGGCGCGGTGATATGCACGACATCGCCGCTGCCGTCGCCCTGGATCACAGGCCAGCCCTCGCCTTCCAGCGTGAGCGGCTTGTCGATGAGGAGCGGCGCGGCGTAAGTTCCCGGCAGCACGACAATCGTCTCACCCGGCTGGGCGGCGTCGATGCGCGCTTGCAGGCTGGCATCGCCGCGCTGCGGCGCCTCCGTGGCCGCCTGGGGAATCACCGGGTCTGACGCAGAGACGCGGAGATGCAGAGAAAACGCAGAGGCGGCGATCAAGCACACGCTCAAAAACGCAATCCCCCCCCACCTCATTCGACCCACCGTCTTTGTCTTCACCGCATGCCTCGCCCAGTCCATCATTCACAATTCACAACGACTCATTTATGTCACGAATTACACGAATTGTGGCGAATTGAAACGAATCAGGCGTGTGCATTCGTCCAGATTCGTGCAATTCGTGTCCCCAAAGTTCCCATGTCCGCATAGTCGCGACAATTCACAATTCACAATTCACAATTCAACATTCCCAACTCAACCCGCTTCTCCCTGCTGTGCATCCACCAGCGGCTTGTACGCCCGGCGATGAAAGAACAGCCCCACCAGGATCAGCCCCGACGCTGTCACCGCCAGCCAGAAGCCGGTGAGCAGCCGCGGCACGGTGCTGAACTGGGCAATGGTGCCTTTCCAGAGCACCGGCGGAATGAACGGCTCAATGCTGCTGGAGAGGGCTGCGTTCGGGTCGAGATTCATCCCGAAGTTGGCCAGCCAGAACTGCAAATCGGCCAGAAAGAAGATTGGGAGGAGCAGCGCCGGCAGCGCCAGCAGCGCCGCCCATTTGCTGTGGACGAAAGCCGCCGCCAGGATCAACATGGCAATCGCGATGATGCCGATGACCGAGATTGACTGCTCGAACTGGGCGGCCTCGCGCAGCGGGCGCATCCCGATGTAGTGGTTCAGCCCGTCGATTTCACTCACGTCGCCCGTCATCTGGTTCACGTAGGCGACGACATACGGGGCGTTGAGTTTCAACTGCCACCACGGTTGCAGCACCGAGACCACCAGCAGCACGGCCGCAGCCACAAAGAACAGCGTAGGGAGGATATACCGCGCCCGGCGGGTTTTGAGTTCTTCCGCCGGCACCCGTGGGCCGATGAGTTTTTCCATTTCCGATGACATAGTGAGACCTCACAGAGATTGGAGATTGGAGACTGGAGATTGGAGATTGGGAGATTGGGAGATTGGGAGATTGAGAGATTAGTCGCCTTACAAAATCTCTCAATCTCGTAATCTCTCAATCTCCTAATCTCCAATCTCTTCCTTACGGCTCCACCAACATATACCCCATCATCTCCAAATGCAGGGCGGAGCAGAATTCGGTGCAGTAGTAGGCGTAGGAGCCGTCGGCGTTGGCGTCGAACTCGAAGCTCACCGTGGCGCCCGGCTCGATGCTCAGGCTGACGTTCTGGCCGCCCAGTTGGAAGCCGTGCACGGCGTCGTGGGCGGTTTCGATGTTGGTGATGTGCCAGACCACGTGGTCGCCCTTCTTCAACTCGACCCGGTCAGGCGTCAGGTGCGAGCGGATCGAGGTGCTGTAGATGGTCACGTTGTTGCCGTCGCGCTCGATGCGCTCCTCGCCGGACAGGGTGGCGTGCTCAGACTTCTCCCAGGCGATGGCGTCCCAGCCCACTTCCGGGTAGACATTGATCGGCTTGAGCTTGTCGGCCTTGATCATCTGCGCGTAGTGCGGCTCGCCGATGCCCATCGGCATGTCGTAGATCACCTTGACCGGCGTGGTGGTCAGGTCGATCAACTGCTCGTTCTGCGGCAGCAGCGGGCCGACGGGCAGGAAGCGATCCACCGCCCACTTGTTGAGCGCCACCAGATACTGCCCGTCCGGGCTGACTGTGTCACCCTCGGCGGCGGCGATGTGGCCGATGTTGTACTGCACCGGCGTCTTCTCCAGCAGTTGGTAGCCGGCAGGGTCGTCGCCGCCCAGCGTCCACTTGGCCAGCGCGCTGTCCAGGAAGAGGCTGGTGTAGGCGTTGCCGTCGGCGTCGAACTGGGTGTGCAGCGGCCCCAGGCCCAGTTCCACCTGCGCCATCATCACCGCGTCGAAGTCGAGCACCGGAATGCCGAACTCGTCCAGCGTCCAGTTCTTGTCGGCGATGGCCTGCTGAATCTTGGCGAAGGAGTAGATGGTGACGTGCGGGTCGAGCTTGCCGGCCACGACCATGTACTTGCCGTCAGGCGTCACATCGACGCCGTGGGGGCTTTTCGGCTCCGGCGCAAAGTAGAGGATGCCCTCTTCCACCGCCGTGGGCATGCGGATCACGCGCATCCCGTTGATTTCCTCGAACTTGCCGGCCTCGACGACCTCGGCGGCCTTCTTCCAGTTGAAGATGTGGAGATAGTCCATGTCGCGCTGGCTCACGCCGGCCTCGAACTGCGGGTTGCCTTCCATGTTGCCGCCCGTGGCCATCTCGGTATTGAAGGAGTTGCAGAAGCCCCAGCCGTCGCTGTCCAGTTTGCCCGCGTCGCAGAGATCCTGCCAGTAGGGCGGCACTTCGATGCTGAAGGATTCCTCAGGAATGATGCGCCCCTGCTCACGGTCGAACTTCCACAGGGTGATCACGCCGCGGTACTTTTCCTTGTACTCGCTGATCGGCGCGTATTCCCAGCCCAACGGCGTGGCGTACTGCGTGCCCTGGATGATGTAATCCGTGTTGGGCGTGACCATGGTCGAGCCGTGGTTGCTGATGACGTTGGGGTCCTTGACGATCTGCTTGGTGCGGAAGTCGCGCAGGTCGATGACCGCCACGCGGGCGCTGGCCTTGTCGTTGATGAAGACCCACTGGCCGTCATAGTCGCCGTTGGTCTCGCTCAGGGCCGGGTGATGGGCGTCGCCCATGCGAATCTTCACGTCGCCCACGTTGCCTGCGTCCAGGACTGCCTCAGTGCCCAGGTCGCCGATGCCGTAGCCTTGCCAGGCTTCCGGCGTGAAGACGGCGATGTTCTTGAGGATGCGCATCGACGGCACGCCGATGACGATCAGGTTGCCGGAGTGGCCACCTGACGCAAACAGGTAGTAGTCGTCCCACTTGCCGCTGGGCACGTAGGTCTTGAGCGCCGCGTTGATGTCGTCGGGCGTGAGACCGCGCGCCGCCGCGATCTCCAACGCCGCGGAGGGCAGCCCGCTCTCCACGCTCACCGGCTGCGGGGTGGGCGTCTCTTCCTCGCCGCCGCAGGCTGTGAGCAGACCGGTGAGCATCACGGCCAGCAACAGGACTGAGATAATTCGTCGCATACTGATTTCTCCTTTTGGTGTGACTTTGCCAGTGCTACAACCGATTGAATCCGCCATTCTGGCTGGCTGAGCGGCGCCAATGGACATCGTCCGCAAAGACAATCAAGAACGGCAGTGCAATTGCATTGGTGGGGCAGACGTCTTCACAGGCCGTGCAGTAGGTGCAGCGATCCGGGTGCAGCAGGACTGCCTTGTCGTTGATCTGGGCCAGCGCCTGCGTCGGACAGATGTCCACGCACCGTTCACAACCCGTGCAGCGTTCTTCCGCAATCTGCGGCCGCAGGGTTTCGTTCATTGCGCCAGTGCCCTTGCCAACGTTCGTTTGCATGGCACCCAGGGTAAAGGAGGCGCGGGGGGTGCGCTGCGACTAAAGTCACATCGCAGCCAAAATGCGATCGTCCGGTCAGTAAGAATAGACCGCGGATGACGCGGATTGGGCGGATTTGCGCGGATCAATCCGCGCAAATCCGCCCAATCCGCCATTACACAGAGTCCGCCGAGAAGATACAGAGTACGCAGAGAGATAGCAGAGGTCTACACTCCGTGGTCTCTCTGTAAACTCTGTGAATCCTCTGTGATCTCCGTGTAGGTGTAACCGCCAAATCCGCGGTCTATCTTGCCTACAGTTCCACGATCGCCCGTTCTGCCAGCCCCGCCCGGTTTACGATGGTGATCTGTTTCCGTTCGACGCGGATCAAACCCGCGTCGGCCAGGGTGCGCAGCGCCCGGCTCAGGACATCGGGCACGGTGCCCAGCCGCGCGGCGAGTTCGGACTGGGTCAGCCAGGACTGGCGCACCAGCATCCCGTCGGGCGCGGCCTCGAGCAGCAAGCGCGCCAGCCGCACCTCCACCGTGTGCAGCGAGAGATCGGCCACCAGGTCGGCCAGGTAGGCGATGCGATCCGCCATGTTGGCCATGATCTGGATCAGCACACCGGGATGCGCCGTCAGCAGCGGCTGGAGCACGGCGCGGCGCAGTTGCCAGATCTCCGCGTGCTCCAGGGCGATGGCGGTGGCGGGGTTGGGCCGCGCCAGGAAGATGCCGATCTCGCTGAAGACTTCGCCTGGGCCAAAGTAGCGCAGCACCTGCTCGCGCCCGTCGCGCGAGAGCTTGATCACCTTGACCCAGCCCGTTTGGATACAGTAGAGGCCGGTATTGGCGTCACCTTCGAGAAAGACCACGCCGCCGGGCGCATACTCGTGCCAGGTAGCCAGACCGGCCAGCTCCCGCAGGGCAGCCGCATCCAGTCCGGCAAAGTAGGGTGCGTTCTGCAGTTGGAGCGCAAGGCTGCTGCGGTCAGCGTGTGTCATGGATGAGCATGATACCACAGGCGCAGCAACCGACATTTGTCGGGGACAGCGCCTGGCGCATCCGGTATGCTGGTCCCGGGTACGGTCACTCACGCCAAGTCGCAAGCATGCTGAGCAACTGTCTGTAAGGATCCCTTTGACGCGGAGACGCGGAGTCGCGGAGGTTCGCGCCCACCTGTATCCGCCCAACGCAGTTCACCCTGCGCGTCCACCGCCGCTGCCAGCGCGCTGCTGACCCAGACCGTCTCCAGGCGCAGCGTGTTCTGGATGCGCACAACCGCCGCCTTGTCCCAGTCGTCCACGCCGCTGCTGAGCAACGCCGCGCGCACGGCATCCTCGGTCGTGGGCAGCACGATCGGCAGGCGGGCGCTCTCCGGCGTGCCGGAGGCGATGGCGTTGGCGTAGGTTGCTTCGGGATCATAGACCTCGGCCAGCGCAGCCGTGGTGAAATCCGCTGCGCCCATGCCGATGGCGTTGCCGCCGCCGGCTGCGCTCAGCCCGCTCACGACGATGCGCGTGATCGATGGCCCGCGGTAGCCGGGCAGGATGCCCGTCCCCGTGCGCCCGACGATGTTCGGGTCCATGCCCGCGCCGCTGATGTCCTTGCCGATCTCGTCGATGATCAGCACGTCGATGGCGTCGAAGCAGAGGCGCGGCATGTGGTCGTAGGCCACTTGCAGCAGTTCGGCCTCGCGCGCCAGGATGCGGGCGCCGGGGATTGCCTCCAGCAGATAGGTTTCGTCGTAGGCATTTTCCACGACTGCCATGCCGAAGGCGACGGGAACCCTTGCCAGGATCAGCGCCGCCGTTTCCGGCACGACGGTGTGAAAACGGGCAAAGCCCTCTTGGTGGACGCGGGCGCAGCCCTCGTGGTTGGCAAAGCCGATCACCAACATCTTGCACAGTCCGCTTTCATGCGTCCCCGCAAAGTCCGTATGTGGCTTGATGCGGTTCACCGGCACGACATAATCCGCCGCCAGCGCTGCCTTGCCGAAGTAGACCGGCATCCCCCAGCGCGTAACCCCGATCTGTTCCACTGCTGATTCGGCGACGATTTCCGCGCCAATGCTGGCCGCGGTCACGCCGAGGTGTTCCAACACTGCGCGCTGTCCCGCCGCCGTGCCACTGCCGTGGCTGCCCATCGCCGGGACGATGAAGGGCGCCAGCCCCGCAGCGCGACACGCAGCGACGGTCGCCCGCACGATGGGCGCCACGTCGCGTATGCCGCGGCTGCCCACGCCAATGGCGACACTGGCGCCAGGTCGCGCCTGGATCACCTGCAACTGGGCGGCTGCTTCAGCATAGGCGCCGGCATAGACGTCTCGGTGGCACGGGCGCGGGAAGTGCTGCGTCACTGCGCGCAGAGGGGGCAGGTCACGGCTGGCAATCGATGGCGGCAGGACAGGCATGGTTTCATTCTACCAGATCATGCGTTTGGCCTTCCTGCAAGGGGCAGGCAGCGCGCAAAAAATGTCACTTGCCAAACCCAACCGGCTGACGTAAGATTCGATTCCTTTCGGGATCTTCTCGCCGCCACGCACAGCCCCCACCCCCACCAACGTAGTTTGGGCATTTGATTCGAGGCGCCCCTTCCGGGCATGAAGCGGTAGTCGGGTGTGCAGCGGGTCGATTCTCCGGGCCAGGCGTTGCCTGTGTTGTGATGGAGGAACGAATACTATGTCGCGCACGCGCATCAGTTCCCTTATGCTCGCCGCCGGATTGTTGGCCGCTGCGCTCGTCGCTTCCCTGGGGCAGGTGCGTGCGCAGCAGGAACCTCTTACTCTGAAGGCGGCGTTTGCTCTCTACCTGCCCCTGGTGATGAACGGTGGCAATGCCCCGCCGCCGACACCGACCGCCACGTCTACTCAGCCCGCCGCCACGACGCCGACGCAGACGCCTTCGGCTACGCCAACGGTCACGCCGACCGCCACGCCGACGCCAACTACCTCCCCGACCGCGACGCCGACCGCCACGCCGACGCCAACTGCGTCCCCGACAGCCACCGTCACGCCTACAGCCACGCCCACCGAGACGAGCGGGGAACCGCCGCCTGACCCCGGCACGGTCGCACCATCGCTGACCCAGACCGGCAGCACCAGCCTGCTGGATGCCACGGCGTTTCTCTACACCGGCGCCAATCCCATCCAGACCGGCGTAGTCTCCGGCACGATCGACCTGCGGCGGACAGCAGTGCTGCGCGGCCGGGTGGCGACGCGTGACGGCGCTGCCCTCCCCGCTGTGCGGATCACTGTGCTCGGCCATCCTGAGTTCGGCCAGACACTCACCCGCGCCGACGGGATGTTCGACCTGGTGGTGAACGGCGGCGGGCAGATCACGCTGCGCTATGCAAAGGATGGATTCCTCACCGCCCAGCGCGCTGTGGATGCACCCTGGCGCGATTACGTCTGGTTGTCTGAAGTGATGCTAGTCCCGCTGGATTCTGCGGTGACGATGGTCGACCTGGGCGCCGCAGCCCTCCAGGTTGCGCGCGGCAATGTGGTCACCGACACCGACGGCACGCGCCAGGCGACGATTCTTTTCCCGCAAGACACAACCGCAACCCTGGTTCTGCCCGGTGGGACGACCAGCCCGTTGACGACGTTCCACGTGCGCGTGACTGAATACACGATCGGCGCCGCTGGCCCACGCGCTATGCCCGCCGCGCTGCCGCCGAGCAGCGGCTACACCTACGCAGCAGAATTCAGCGTGGATGAGGCGATGGCCGCAGGCGCCACCGATATTCGCTTCAACCGCCCGCTGCCGGTGTACGTGGAGAACTTCCTCGGCTTTCCAGTGGGCGAGGCCGTGCCTGCCGGCTATTACGACCGCGAGTTGGGTCATTGGGTGGCCTCGGCCAACGGCCGCGTGGTTCAACTGCTCAGCATCACGGGCGGCCTGGCGGACCTCGACATCGAGGGCAACGGGGCGGTGGCAGACGCCGGCGCGCTCGCCGCGCTGGGCATCACAACCGCCGAACGGGCGCGCCTGGCAGAGATGTATTTACCGGGCCAGTCGCTGTGGCGCGTGCCCGTCGAACACTTCACGCCGTGGGACTTCAACTGGCCGCACGGCCCGCCGGACGATGCCGAACCGCCGCCGGGTGACGACGACGATGACGCCAAGACGGATGATCCAAACATTGTGTGCGGCTCAGTCATCGGTTGCGAAAACCAGACCCTGGGTGAGTCGCTGCCCATTGCCGGCACACCCTGGCGGTTTCACTACCAGAGCGACCGCGTGCCGGGACGTAAGGATGCAAACACCCTGGTGATTCCCGTGAGCGGGCCAACGATTCCTGCCAGCCTGATTGCCATGCGCGTCGAAGTCAGCATCGCCGGACGCACCTACCAGCAGAGCTTTGCGCCGGCGGCCAACCGCACCTACACCGTCACCTGGGACGGAAAAGACGCCTATGGCCGGCCATTGTATGGCGCGCAGCAGGCTGTGATCCAGGTGCACTTTGACTATCACCCACAATACTATGCTGCACGCAGCGACTTCGAGAACAGCTTTGGCCGCACGGAAGCGGTGGGCGTGCGTATCTCAGCCGACCGTTCGACCAGCATCATCACGCTGTCACGCCAGTGGATGCGCGTCGTGACTCCCGGCCCGGCCCGCGTCGCTGGTCTGGGTGGCTGGAGCCTGAGCATCCACCATCGCTATGATCCAGTCGAACAGACCCTCTATCTGGGTGACGGCGGGCAGCGTAGCGCGTCGGCGCTGACGCTGGCGCGCAGCATCGCCACAGTTGCCGGCAACGGGAGCGCCAGCTTCAGCGGCGATGGCGGCCCAGCCACAGCAGCGGGGATGAGACCCACCGACGTCGCGGTAGGCGCTGATGGCAGCCTCTACATGGCCGACTGGGAAAACCACCGCATCCGTCGCGTGAGCGTCGACGGCACGATCGCCACCGTGGCTGGCGTCGGCCTGCCTTACGGGAACTTGGGCGACGGTGGGCCAGCGGTGGCTGCCACCCTGCATCACCCAGCCAGCGTAGCCATCGGCTCGGATGGCAGCCTCTACATTGCTGACCAGGGCAATCTTCGCATCCGCCGCGTCACCCCGGACGGCATCATCACCACCGTGGCCGGCAACGGCCAGTACGGCTTCAGTGGTGATGGCGGTCCTGCCGTCGCTGCTCAACTGGACTTCCCCTACGATATCGCCATTGGTCCCGACGAAAGCATCTATTTCTCTGACCTCAGGAACATGCGTGTACGCCGTGTGGGGACAGATGGCATGATTTCCACCGTAGCCGGCAACGGCACGAACTGGCCGCTTGGCGACGGCGGCCCGGCGACCGCAGCCGCTATCTCCTGGCCATACGGCCTTGACATCGACGCCGCTGGCAACCTGTACGTCTCTGACGCGGACTGGGATCTGGTTCGCCGTGTCGACGCCAACGGGATCATCACCACGGTTGCCGGCTCGCGCGGGGCTTGCTGTTTCGCCGACGGGTTTCCAGCCACGGCATCTCGGCTCGAACGCCCCGATGGCGTGGCGGCGGGCAAGGATGGCAGCCTGTTCATCGTTGACTCGTTTCAATACAGGATTCGCCATGTCGCCCCGGATGGCATCCTCACCACCGTCGCCGGCAGGGGGGCGAACAATTTTAGCGGCGATGGGGGTCCGGCGACTGCCGCCGGCATGTACCCGCGGCGCATCGCTTTGGCGCCCGACGGCAGCATCTACATGACCGACGAGACCAACAATCGCGTCCGCGTCATCCGCCCCGTGCTGCCGAATGTCGCCGATGGCCTTGTGCTGCTGCCGGCGGAAGATGGCAGCGAACTCTACCTGTTCGATAAAAATGGTCGCCACATGGAGACCCGGGATGCTTTGACCGGCGCCCCGCGTTATGTATTTGGCTACGATGGCAGCGGCTATCTCGCCATGGTGACCGACGGCGTCGGCAACGTCACGACCATCGAGCGCACCGGCGCACTGCCCACGGCGATTGTGGCGCCGGGTGGCCAGCGCACGACGCTCAACCACAACGACGATGGCTGGCTGTCAAAAGTGACGGATCCGGCGGGGGCGACACACACCATGAGCTACACGGTGGACGGCCTCTTGACGCAGTTTGCAGACCCGGTGGCCAATGTGCACAAGTTCGGCTACGACGCGCTTGGCCGCCTGATCCGGGACGATGATCCTGCCGGTGGCAGCGTCACCCTTACCCGGCTCGCAGGCGCAAATGGCTACACCGTTACGACCACCTCGGCGTTGGGTCTGGTGCGCGCCTATAGCGTCGAGCAACTGCCCACCGGCGCCATCCGCCGCCAGGTGACACAGCCAAGTGGCGCCAGGACGACGACCCTCGTCAACATCGACGGCAGCGAGCAGATCACCTACCCCGATGGCACCGTGGTCACCGTCCAGTACGGCCCGGACCCGCGCTGGGGCATGTTGGCGCCGATCGCGACCAGCGTGAAGATCCAGACGCCCGGCTTGCGCATTCGCAATATCACGGTCCAGCGCGCCGTTGTGCTCGCCACCCCCGCCAATTTGCTCAGTTTGACCAGGATGACGGATACAATCACCGACAACGGCGCGGTGAGCACGGTCGTCTATGATCACCCGGCGCGTTTGATGACGATCACCACGGCTGCGGGGCGCACCAGTTCGCTTCACATCGATGCCCAGGGCCGAGTCAGCGGGCTGCAACGCGCCGGACTGGCGCTGACCAGCGTCGGTTACAACAGCCGCGGGTTGATCAGCACGTTTAGCGCCGGTTCTGGCGCGGCCAGCCGCGCCACGGCTCTGACCTATGACGGCGCGTACAACCTGATTGGTGTTTCCGATCCGCTCAGCCGCACGATGCAGCTCGCCTACGACCCGGTGGGGCGGCCGCTCACCCAAACGCTGCCTGGCGCACAGGTAATCCGGTATACCTACGATGCGAATGGCAACTTGATTGGACTGACACCGCCCGGACGCCCCCGGCATAACCTCGCCTACACCGCGGTCGAGCAGTTCGCCCAGTACAGTCCCCCGGATGTCAACGCAGGCGCTGACGCAACGCAATACAGCTACAATGTGGATCGGCGCTTGACCCTGGTGACGCGCCCAGATGGGACGACGATCGGCGTCGGCTATGACAACGTGGGGCGTCCGGCCGCCGTCACGCTGGGTCGCGGCGCCATCACCTCTGCCTACAGTCCGACCACGGGCCGGCTCACCACCGTCCACGCGCCAGAGGGCGTCAACCTCGCCTTCACCTACGATGGGCCGCTGCTGACGGGCAAGGCATGGAGCGGGCCGGTTGCGGGCAGCCTCGGCTATGTCTATGACAGTCGCTTCCGTCTGACGGCTACCAACGTCAACGGCGGCAATGCCATCGACTTCCAGTACGCCAATGACAACCTTCTGGTGCAGGCTGGCGCGCTTGTGCTGAACCGCAGCGCACAGCATGGCCTGGTGACAGGCAGCACGCTGAACATCGTCACCGACGCAAGGAGTTACAACGAGTTTGCCGAACCCACGATGTACAGCGCCGCGCACAACGCCACGCCTCTCTACAGCTTCCAGGTCGAACGGGACAGGCTCGGACGGATCACCCGGAAGGTGGAAACCATCGGCGGCGCCACCGCTGTCTATAGCTACACCTATGATCTGGTTGGGCGTCTCGCCAGTGTGATTAAGAATGGCTTGACCACGGAAGCATATACCTACGACGCCAACGACAATCGCCTCAGCGCCAGCGGGCCGGGAGGTGTTGTCACCGGCGTCTATGATGCCCAAGATCGTCTGATGCAGTATGGGGCGGCCACTTATCAATACACTGCCGTCGGCGAACTGGCGACGAAGACGGCCGGCGCGCAGATCACGCTGTACGACTACGACGAACTGGGGAACCTGCTCGGCGTGACCCTGCCCGACGGCACGGCAATCACCTATTTGGTGGACGGCGAGAATCAGCGCATCGGCAAACGGGTGAACGGCGTCCTGGTGCAGCGCTTTCTCTACGAGAGCAGTTTGCGCCCCACGGCCGAATTCGATGGCGGCGGCGTGCTGATCAGCCGATTTGTCTATGCCACCCGCTCCAATGTGCCGGATTACATGATCAAGGGCGGGGAAACCTACCGTATCTTGACTGACCACCTGGGCAGCCCCCGGCTGGTAGTCAATGCCGCCACCGGGGTGATCGCCCAGCGGCTGGACTACGACGGCTTCGGCATTGTGGTGACGGACACCCATCCTGGCTTCCAGCCCTTCGGCTTTGCCGGCGGCCTCTACGACCCTGACACGAAGTTGGTGCGCTTCGGTGCACGAGACTACGATGCGCAGACGGGGCGCTGGACGCTGAAGGATCCGATCTTGTTTGCCGGCGGCCAGGCCAATCTCTACACCTATGCGGATGCTGACCCGCTCAACCGCGCCGACCCCGCCGGGCTGGGCGATGAAGCGCCCGGCGGCATGTCGGGCGCCGGCGGCGTCTGCATCGCCGGTGCGGAGCCTCCCAAAGATCGGTCGGACCCGAACGATCGCTTGCCTGACTTCGTGCGCGATGACAACTGGATCTATGACCCGGTCAACGATGAATGGATGTCGACGACGCTGCTTCCCGCCTGGTCGGTGCAGCAGATCTTTGATTTCCTGGCCGAGACCGGCCTGAACAAGCTTTTGGGGCCTGAACTTGGCGGATTTCCGCTCAAGTTCCTCGAACTGGAAGATGACAGCGGCGGACGCAGCCCCGGTGCGCGCGAGAATCGGTGCCGGCAAGACAAGAACCAGTGTGAATGAGCGCCGT
>JAPKMV010000249.1 GCA_026645635.1 Caldilineaceae bacterium | reverse complement strand
CGGCGGTGAGCCGCTGCGCCAGCGTCGCCACCTGCGGCGAGAAGTTGGGCGGGATCTGCACAAAGCGGTCTACGATCTCGGCTGGATAGTCGCTGCCCGCGGCTTCCAAGTCCTGCACCGTGGCCTTGGTGACGGCGCTGGTGAAACGGTAGCTCTCATTGCGGTCCAGGTCGCGCGTCGCCCGCACCATGGCAAATTCGACGGCGCCACCGGCGCCATCTGTCCCCTGTTCGGCGACGGCGATGGGCGCAGCGCCCGCTTGGGGCCGCGCCAGCGCGTTGAGGCGCAGGTCGGCCTGGGCGATCTCCGGGGCGCCAAAGAGCACATCGCCGATGGGCGCCAGCAGCGTGACCGTCTGGCTGATGGCTTCGCGGGCGCGCCAGGCTGCAACCGGCACGATCTCGCCCGCACGAAAACTCAGTTCATCCTGGGCCGTGTTGAGCCAGCCGCGGCCGTCGTAGGTGTCGAAGACCACCGCCCGCCAGTAGCGCGCCTTGAGCGTCTGCACCTGGAAGACCGGCTCGTCGGTCACATTGCGCTCGCCGCCCAGCGTCAGGTTGTCGGTGAAATTGGCCGCCTCATCCGCCGGGCGCCGATTCAGCCCCTGATAGAGTCGCTGCATCCCTTCCGCGGTCTCTTCCCAGCGGGAAGTAAGCGGCGCCAGCACCTCGCGCACCTGTGGGTTGCGCCCCAGCCCCGGCAGAAACCAGGCGGCCAGCACCAACAGCACGCTGAAGATGACGCTGTTGCGCAGGAAATCCCAGACGATGTCCGGGTTGAAGTAGATGCGCTGTTCGCGCCAGCGGAGCTGCTGCTCGGCCAGGTTGGTGCGCACCAAGAGGACCAGGGCGATCAGCACCCAGGCGGCCAGAAACCCCACCGTCGAGTTTGGCGCGTAGTAGGTGTTGATCAGCAGCACGACGCCAGCCGGCACGATGGCGCGCCAGGTGTAGCCGTGGCGAAAGACTGACCATGCGCCCAGGTAGGTGAGCCACCAGAGCAGGAAGGATATCTCGAAGATGAAGACGAAATTGTCGGCGCTGGCCTTGCCGGTGAGCGCGGCGTCCACCCAGTCGAGCAGACGCAGCAGCACAAAGTAGACCCGCGCCTGCAACTCGCCGATGCCGTTGTCGAGGAACGGTGCAATCGCGTCGGGGTTGACCGCGCCGGCCATCAGGAACAGGATCCAGGCCAGACCGACGAACATGCTGTGCGAGAGGGCGAAGAAGCCGTCGAAGCGGCTGAAGGACATCAGCACGCCCAGCAGATAGGCGCCCGCAGTCACCGGCACGACCAGCCCCAGGTTCGAGACATGGCCGGCCGCGTCCAGCGCCGCGGCCAGGAGCAGATAGAGAATGCCGGCCAGCACGCCGGTAAGCCACTGCCCATCCTGGAAATAGACACTGTCCAGGTAGTGAAACGAGTTGGCGACGGGCGCCTTGTCTTCAGCTTTTTGTACAGCCATACACGTTTAGTCGCTCCGGTGCGGTGACGGCTGGCGACCTGCGTTGCCGCCATCACACTGCACGATCAGCATAGGCGCCCTGTCTTGTCGACGCCGATCCACATCTCTACGATCAAGCCGCGCCTGTAAATACTCAGGCATCATCCACAGATTTCACAGATGCACGAGCAGTCAATCTGTGTAATCTGCACAATCTGTGGATCGCCTCTTCTCTGAGAGCCTGTTTGAAAAGGGGCAAGGCTGACGCAGCGGCGCAGAGGTTCGCAGAGAAGTTGCAAAGCTGGCTACTGCTGTGCTCTCTCGATTTTCTCTGCATCTCCGCGCCTCTGCGTCAAATTGGGGCGACTTTACAAACAGTTCCTCAGCGGTTGTCGGCCACCGCCCTACACCCGGCACGTGCAGCCACACTGCAAGGTCAGATCTACGGGGGAGGTGTAGCGCCATGCGCCTTTCTGCTGGATGTGCAGAACGAGCAGCGTGGCGGGATCGAACACGACGACATCCTTGACGCCCTGACTCAGGTAAAAGGGCGGCCCAATCTCCAGGTCTTTGGCCTCGAAGCCACGGCTCACAATCTCGATCACCGCTTCCGGCACCAATTGCACTGCATCATCTTCTTCATCCGGCTCCCGGCAAAACAATGAGATGTCCGGCCGTTTGAGCGAACCATCGGGGAAACGCACGTAGACGTCAGCCAGATGGACACACCCGCAGCCGCTCCCACTGTTGCCCACCGGCGGCGCCGGACGGATGGTGCTGCGGATGCGGTCGATGGCGCGTTGGTGGCGCACCACCGGATGGGCTTCCCACAGCGGCAGTCCGCGCACAATTTCCAGCCTGACGCCCAATTCTTCAGCTTGTAGCAGCGTCTGCATGTCAACCGCTGCGGTCATCTTCGCACCTCCCTCGCCTACCCCGTCGCCACCTCGCGCGCCCACGCCCGGTTCGCCTGGTACCACGCCACCAGCCGCCGGATGCCTTCGTCGGTGGTCACCTGCGGGCGCCAGCCCAGCAGCCGCTCGGCCTTGCTGATGTCGGCCCAGGTGGCGGGCACGTCGGCGCGGTGCATGGGCTGGAAGTCGATACGCGCTGCCTGGCCGAGCAACCGCTCCACGGTGTGCAGCGCGTCCATGAGCACCACCGGCTGGTCGGACCCCAGGTTGATCACCTCGTAGCCCACATGCTTCAATCCGGCGATGGTGCCGCGAGCGATGTCGTCCACATAGGTGAAGTCGCGCGACTGCTGACCGTCGCCGAAGACCAGCACCGGGCGTCCTTCGGCCGTCCACTGTACGAAGCGGAAGAGGCTCATGTCCGGCCGGCCGCCGGGGCCGTAGACAGTGAAGTAGCGGAAGACGGTCACATCGATGCCGTAGAGATAGTGATAGGTGTAGCAGAGCGCCTCCGCCGCCTTCTTGGACGCGGCGTAGGGCGAGAGCGGCTGGTTGGTGTCGGCATCTTCACGGTAGGGCATGGGGTTGTGCTGGCCGTAGAGACTGGAGGTGGAGGCGAGCACGAACTTCGGCACGCCGTGCTGCCGCGCCAGTTCGAGCAGGTTCAATGTGCCCGTCGTATTGGTCTCGATGTAGACCCAGGGATTCTCCACCGACTGGCGCACACCGGCCCGCGCGGCCAGGTTGATGATGGCGACGAAAGGTGTGTTGCGTGCTGCGTGTTGCGTGAATAGTCCGGCCAGCGCGGACTGGTCGCAGATATCCAGGCGATGGAATTCGAAGTTGGGGTGATTGGCAATCTGTGCCAGCCGCCACTCTTTCAGCCGCACGTCATACGCGTCGTTCATGTTGTCGACGCCGACGACGGTGTGGCCGTCAGCCAGCAGCAGTTCCGTAACCTTCGAGCCGATAAACCCGGCTGCGCCGGTGACGAGATAGGTGGTCATAGGTTTCCTTTTTGGGGCGGCCTAAATATTTAGTGGCGCTGTTTCCAGTAGATGCCAAACGCCCGATACGTGCGACCACCGCCACTGAAATCTGCCGCACAGAACCGTGCGCTGCCAGGCTCTGCCTGCTGGCTACGCACACTCGCCAATCGAGTCTAGCAAGAATCAAGCTGCCGTCACGCTTCACCAGCCTGCGCAACAGCGAAATCCATTACGGACGCACTGATATGTCACGCATGGATAAAATCTTCGGTGAGTTCATCTACTGGCAGGTCGATCATGTCAACACCGTACCGATGCAACGACAGCAAGAAAGTCATGCGATCTACCCCAGCCAGCTTCGCTGCAAGACCAGAAGAAAGCCGTCCCATCTCAAACAATTTGACAGCCATCGCCATTCTGGCTTCCTGTTCAAATTCCTTTTTGGTGGTCTGCATGACATCCGGCAGATAGCGAGGATATTCAATTACTAGTTCCATTTTTTCTCCTACGCTCCCTCGACATCTCTACCGAAACTCACAACCTGGTCGTGTGAAGCGCAATCTGATCACGCTGGTGACGGCTATGAGCCGGTGCTACGAGTATGCACTTACCCTGGCGCCAGTATACCACACCCGCTTCATTCAACTTTAGGGCGCCACTCCCCGTCGCAGCAGCTCCTCCCAGATCTCCTCCACGATCTCCTCGGCGCTGCGCACATCCGTCTCCACCACCAGCTCCGCGGCGGCCGGCGCTTCGTAGGGCGAGGAGACGCCGGTGAATTCGGGAATCTCCCCCCGCAGCGCCCGGGCGTACAGCCCCTTCGGGTCGCGCCGCTTCACCACCTCCAGGTCACACTTGACATAGATTTCCAGGAAGTGGGGATCGGGAATCAGCGTGCGTGCAAAGTTGCGATCGGCGGCAAAGGGCGAGATGAAGGTGCAGATCACCACGCTGCCGTGGTCGAAGGCCAGCTTGGCTACTTCGGCCACACGGCGGATGTTTTCTTTGCGGTCTTGCGCGGAGAAGCCCAGGTCGCCGTTGAGACCGTGGCGCACGTTGTCGCCGTCCAGGTAGAAGGTCTGCACGCCCGCCGCGTAGAGCCGGCGTTCCAGCAGCCGCGCCACCGTGGACTTGCCCGAACCGGACAACCCCGTAAACCAGAGCACTGCGCCCTTGTGGCCGTTGCGCTCCTCGCGCATCGCCCGCGTCAGCGCCGAACCTTCCCACACCACGTTGCTCGACTTGCGCCGCTCCGGCTCGGCGGACACCAGGTCTTCGAGGTCCTGCGCCTCGCGGCGGATCATGCCGGCAGCCACCGTGTTGTTGGTGAACGGGTCGATCAGGATGAAGGCGCCGGTGGCGCGGTTGAGCTGATAAGGGTCGTAGAAGATCGGCTGCGTCGTCGTCATGCGCACCCGGGCGATCTCGTTGAGTTGCAGCGTGTGCGCGGCTTCCCGGTGCAGCGTGTCCACGTCGATGCGATAGTTGAGCGTGGCGACAAAGGCGCGCACCTGGCGCGTCGTGTGCTGCAAGATGTAGCTGCCCTTGAGGTTGAGCGGTTCCTCGCTCATCCAGCAGAGGATGCAGTCGAGCTGCGTGGCCGTCTGCGGCAGGTTGTTGCGCCGCACGATCATGTCCCCGCGGCTGATGTCGATCTCGTCCTCCAGGCTGAGCACCACCGAGTCGCCCGCGGCGGCCTCGGCCAGGTCGTCTTCCAGGGTGGTGACGGTGCGCACGCGGCTCACCTTGCCCGACGGCAGCACCACCACCTCCTCGCCCGGCATGATGCTGCCTGAAGCGATCTGCCCGGCAAAGCCGCGGAAGTTCTGGTGCGGGCGCAGTGCCATCTGCACGGGGAAGCGGAAATCGACCAGGTTGCGGCTGCTGCCCACCGTCACATTTTCCAGGTGGTGCATCAGCGTGGGGCCTTCGTACCAAGCCATGGCGTCGCTCTTGTGGACGACATTATCCCCGCGCAGCGCCGAAATCGGGATGTAGGTGATGTCCTGCACCGTCAGCTTGCTGGCAAAGGCGCGGTAGTCGTCCACGATGGCCTGAAAGACATCCTGGCTGTAGTCGACCAGGTCCATCTTGTTCACCGCCACCAGGATGTGGGGAATCTGCAGGAGTGAGGCCAGGAAGCCGTGGCGCCTGGA
This sequence comes from Caldilineaceae bacterium, assembly GCA_026645635.1. GTDB lineage: Bacteria > Chloroflexota > Anaerolineae > Caldilineales > Caldilineaceae > Fredericiella. Next base: position 331 of record JAPKMV010000249.1, on the reverse strand, counting down.
TTGGGTGATGACGCCGTTGCGCGCATCGATCAGCACGATGGCCAGCTCGGCGGTGGACGCGCCGGTGACCATGTTGCGCGTGTATTGGATGTGGCCGGGCGTGTCGGCAATGATGAACTTGCGTTTGGCCGTGGCGAAATAGCGATAGGCCACGTCGATGGTGATGCCCTGTTCGCGCTCGGCGCGCAGTCCGTCGGTGAGCAGCGCCAGGTCGAGATACGGGTCGCCGCGTTGGCGGCTGGCGCGCGCCATTGCCTCCCACGTGTCTTCCAAGATTACTTTGCTGTCGAGCAGCAGCCGCCCGATCAGCGTGCTCTTGCCGTCGTCGACG
>JAPKMV010000248.1 GCA_026645635.1 Caldilineaceae bacterium | reverse complement strand
ACTGCTACGACTGTCGCGACGGATGCAGGCGCAACGCCAACGCCCACGTCGGGAGTCGGTGCAGGAACGCCAGCCGCATCCGACGCGCTCACCGCCACGGCTGTCGCGGCGGATGCAGGCGCAACGTCCACACAGGAAGACGGCGCGGCCACGCCGGCTACCTCTGCTGCACTCACCGCCACGACCGTCGCGGCGGAAGCAGGCACAACGCCCACGCCGGAAGTTGGCGCGGCCACGCCAGCCGCGTCTGATGCGCTCACCGCCACGACCACTACAGCGGATGCAGACGCAACGCCCACGCCCACGCTGGGAGTCAGTGCAGCAACGCCAGCCACAGCCGGCGCGCTTACTGCTACGACTGTCGCCACGGATGCAGGCGCAACGCCCACACCGGAAGACGGCGCGGCAACGCCAGCCGCATCCGGCGCGCTCACCGCCACGGCTGTCGCGGCGGATGCAGGCGCAACGCCAACGCCGGAAATCGGCGCGGCGACGCCAGCCGCCTCCGACGCAGTCACCGCCACGACCACTACAGCGGATGCAGGCGCAACGCCAACGCCGGAAATCGGCGCGGCTACGCCAGCCACATCCAGCGCGCTTACTGCTACGACCATCGCGGCGGATGCAGGTGCAACGCCCACACCGGAAGACGGCGCAGCGACGCCAGACGCAGCCGATGCACTCACTGCCACAACCGTCGCGGCAGATGCAGGTGCAACGCCCACGCCGGAAGATAGAGCGGCTACACCACCAGCCGCTTCCGGCGCGCTCACCGCTACAGTCGTAGCAGCGGATGCAGGCGCAACGCCGGAAGACGGCGCGACGACGCCAGTCGCATCCGGCGCACTCACCGCTACGATTACAGCAGCGGATGCAGGCGCAACGCCAACGCCGGAAGACAGCGCGGCAACGCCAGACGCATCCGACGCAGCAAGGCGGCCAGGTGCGGGCGCCGCCTGGTCGCCCGCCGCATATCCATACAAGGTCTTGCCGGACGAGAGTTGGTCGATCGTCGCCGGACGCACCGGCGTCGCCATCGCCGACTTGCAGGCAGCCAACCCGCAGGCCATCCGCGCAAACGCCTGGCTGCTCACCAACGAGGTGCTGGCAGTTCCCGTCATGCCCCAGCCTGAGTGGCCGCGGGCCGATGTCATCCGCTACACGGTGCAGCAGGGTGACTCATGGAACAGCATTGCCGCCGACTTCCAGATCAGCCCGACGCTGCTCTGGGCCGTCAACTGGCATCTCCGCCGGCCGTGGGGCGTGTTGATTACCGGCGACGAGATGATCGTACCGCCTGGGCCGCGATGGCCGCCACAGTAGGAAGAACTGGGAACGCCATCAGGCCATTCCCGCACTCACCTGCTCACCTGCATCCCCTTCCCCCACTCCAGCAGTTTGACCAGATAGCGGCTGCGCATCTGCTCGCTGGCCATTGCCTGCTGCACCGGCGGCAGGCGCAGAATGCCGCCGAGAATGGCAGCCATCACACGGTGGCTGGCCAGCGCCTGGTTGTCAAAGATCAGGTTGGGCAGCATCCCACGCTCGACGGCCATGAGCACGGTGCGGTGCACCGAATCGACCGGCGTGATGACGCGCTGGGCGCGCTGGCGGAGCTTGAGCGCGCCGCGGCTGCACTGCTTCACGCAGACGCCACAGCCCAGACAGAGGTCGGTGCTCACCCGCGCCTTGCGCAGTTTGGGATGGTGGGGATCGTTGGTTGAAACAAGCCCCATCGCCTCGACCGGGCAGGCGGTGACGCACTTGCCACAGCCGTTGCAGAGGGTTTCGTCCACCTCGGGCAGGAAGTTCGTCGTCTGCACGGCGTTGGTGAAGCCGACGCGCCGTGCGGCGATCATCGCCTCGCAGCAGCAGCCACAGCAGTTGCAGATAAAATTGACGCCGCGCTGGTTGTTCTCGCCGAACTGCACCAGCCCACGGTCGCGCGCCTCCTGGAGCAGGTCCAGCCCTTCCGCCACATCCACTGCCCGCGCATAGTCGTGGCGCGCGAGCGCTGCGGCCGCGGTGTTGAAGGTCATGCAAATCTCCATCGGCGCGTCGCAGGCGCGGTGCACGTGCTCCATTTTGTGGCGGCAGTAGCAGACGCCCACGGCGCGATGGCTGGCGCTGCGCACGACTTCGCTGGCGCGTTCGTAGTCGAGCACGGTGAGCATCTGTTCGGGCAGGAGCACATCTTCGTTGACGAAGGCGCGCCCCAGATGCGTCTTACTCATGAAGAGCGCGGTGATGAACTCATCTTCGACGTTGATGTACTGGTAGAAAAGCTCGCCCAGCAGCTTTTGATCCACATCGCCGCGCAGCCGCATCATCGAGAATTCAAAGAAACCGGCCATGGGCGGCGGCAGCACATAGGTGGTGGCGCCGTCGGGTGCAACAATGTCGAGCAGGATGGCGCGGCTCGCCAGCGCGTCGAGCACCTTCTGCGCCTCCGCCTCGTTCATCTTCCAGATCTGGGCGGCATGGTGGGCAGTGAAGGCGCGGATCGGCAGTTGCGCCACCAGCCCCGCCTCCTGTTCGCTGAAAAGCAGCTTGAGAATGGCGTAGAGCGCATCCGAAGGCGGCGCGCCCTGGGGCAGACGATTCAGCCGCTCCACGAGCGATTCATAACCGGAACGGACAGTATGATGAGCCATGATTATTCCTCCTTTTTGGCGCATCGACGGCTGTCAGGCAGCGGTGTGCAGCGCCATAAAAAAATAGAATCACACTTCGCATGTTCGCGCGCGGCTGTTCTTGACCAGTTCATCTCGGGTCGAATTGAGACTGTTTGTAAAGCCACCTACTTCAACGCAGAGGCGCCAGGCTGCCGAGAAACGCAGAGAACAGACCGGTAGAACTCCTCTGTTCTTGCTCTGCGAGCCTCTGCGTCTCCGCGGCTCTTCGTCAAAGGGATCTTTACAAACAGCCTCTCATTGATGGCAACGCAAGCGCGGCCCAACGTGCTTCTGCGCGGTAATCTGCGCTACAATAGAGACACGATCGCCAGCCACACCGGAGAACCGCAACATGACTGCTCATTTCCACCCCTACACCGAATACCTGGAGTATCCTGTCCCAGAGATGCAGCGCCGCGCGGCTGAGTTTTACGCCGAGATCCGCCGCCGCCGCAGTGTGCGCGCCTTCGCCGACCGACCTGTGCCGCGCGCGGTGATCGAGCAGTGTCTGGCCGCCGCGGGTACGGCGCCCAACGGCGCCAACTTGCAGCCCTGGCACTTCGTCGTGGTGAGCGACCCGGCCGTCAAGCAGCGCATCCGCCTGGCCGCAGAGGAAGAGGAGCGCGCCTTCTACCAGGAACGCGCGCCGCAGGAGTGGCTGGAAACGCTGGCGCCGCTTGGCACCGATGCGCACAAACCGTTTCTGGAGATCGCGCCTTACCTGATCGCGATCTTTGCGCAGCCCTATGGCCTGGCTGCGGATGGACGCAAAGTCAAGCACTACTACGTGACCGAATCGGTCGGCATCGCCACCGGCTTTCTGATCGCGGCGCTGCACCATGCCGGGCTGGCCACCTTGACCCACACGCCTAGCCCGATGGGTTTTCTCAACACGATCCTGGGCCGCCCGGAGCACGAGCGCCCATTCCTGCTGCTCGTAGTCGGCTACCCCGCCGCCGATGTGCAGGTGCCTGTCATCGCCAAGAAGCCTCTGGCGGAAATCGCCACCTTTGTGTAAGGAGTCGTCATCCCTTGTCTATCCAATCGGCTGAGCCACAGGCGCCCGCGCGCCGCGTCTTCTCGCCCGCCCACCTCTGGCTGCTCACCATCGGTGGGTTCTATGCGTTCTTCGTCTTTGGCTTTGTCGACAACCTGAAAGGCCCCACGTTGCCCGCACTGCTAAGCGACCTGAGCTTCAGCTATGGCCAAGGCGGCGCCATCCTTTTTGCGGCCTATCTCGGTTTCATGGTGGCGACACTGTTGACCGGCGTGCTGGCCGATGCCACCGGCTTCAAGGCAGTGCTGCTGCTGGCGGGTGTGAGTTTGACCGTAGGTCTGACCGCCTACAGCCTCGTCAGCTCCTTTTGGCTGCTGGCTGCGGCGCTGTTTGTCGTCGGCTTGGGATTGGGCGCCATCGAAGTGGGCGGCAACGGGCTGATCGTCGATTTGCACAATACGAACCGGGGACGTTATCTCAACCTGCTGGCTGTTTTTCACGGCGTCGGTTCACTGGTCGTGCCGCTTTTCGCCGCGCAGTTGCTGCGTACAGCCTTCACCTGGCGGCAGGTCTACCAACTGTCGATCCTCCTCGCCGTCGGCATGGCGCTCTTCTTCCTCTTTGTGCGCTATCCGCGCCGCGTCCGCACGACCGCTGCGCACCTCGAACTGCGCACATTGTTCGCCGCCAGTTTTACGCAACACCTGATCTGGTATTACCTGTTGGTTGCGGTCTACGTGGCCGCCGAAATCGGGATCGCATCGTGGATTGTGGCGTATCTCCAACAGGTGCGTGGCTTCGACATCGGCGTCAGTTCGCTCTACCTTTCGCTCTTTTTCGCCGCCATCATGCTCGGCCGGTTGCTGGGCAGCTTCGTGGTAGAACGCATCGGCTATCTGTTGGTGATGCTGACTGCCACCGTTGCCGCCATCCTCTGCCTGAGCATCGGCATCTTCGGCCCGCCTGCGCTGACGATTTTCGTGCCACTCACCGGGCTGTTCTTCTCGATCATGTTTCCTACCGCCACCGCATCTGTCTCCACGTTGCGCGCGGTCAACATGGGTGCGATTCTGGGCGTGCTTTTCACCTTTGGTGGGCTGGGTGGCGCGGTCGGCCCGTGGTTGATTGGCGCCGCAGCCGACCGGGTCGGCATCGAACTGGCGTTCGCCCTCAACATCGTCTTCTGCGGGCTGATGCTCGTCGCGCTGGTGGCCTTGCGCCGTATGGCGCCGATGACAGAGGAGGGAAGAGGGTGAAAAGGTGGCTACGCGCGTATGTCTACGGATCGTCGATGCGCAGTTCACGGCGGCCGTAGACTACCTGCTGGCTGCTTACCAGCCACGGATGGGGTGGGGCGTCCGGATGGCTGCGCAGGATGCGACGCCACCAGCGGTTGGCAGTCACATTGCTGGCAACCACGGCGGCGCTATAGGCGTCGCCGCCCAGCCAGCGCCGCAAAAAGACCGAGAGGCTCGGTTCCGGGAACCAGTTCACGCCGAGCGCACCGTTCGTCACCTGCGCACCCAGGGCCAGCCAGGTCGGCGCCAGCGTGACGCCGTAGCAGTTGAGGCCATAGACCATGCGCAGGTCGAGCGCCGCCGGATCGGCTGCGCGCTGTGCATGCAGCGGTGCAAAGGTCTCGCTGCCGACGGTGTGCCGCCCGCGGTGGCCGACCAGCAACCCCACATGACCGTGCACCAGCAGCAGCAGATCGACCGTGTGGGTGCGGCTGGCGCTGAGGAGCGCGGCGCTCAGCGCCGGCCCCGTAGCCTGCGCATCCTCCAGGATGATCACGCGATCATAGCGGCGATGCGCGCCGTACAAATGGAGCAGGATTTTTGCGTATTCTTCGGTGAGAAAGTCAATGGTCGCCATCACCCACTGCGGCAGACGCAGCGCGGCGATGTGACCGACATTTTCCAGAAAGACAACCAGCGCCAGGGGCTTTGGCGATGCAGCAGCTGCGGTAGACGCCCTGGCGACCGGTGTCGCAGACTGGCTCGGCTCAGTTGTCTGCATCGCTGGCCAGGACGCGCACCTTGAAGTTCTCGGTGTACGGCTCCATGCCACCGGCAAGTTTGTTCCAGGTGTTGGAGAGAAAGATGGTGCGCGCTTTTTCCAGGTTATCCAGTTCGCCGCCGCCCAGGATTTCCGGCGAACTG
>JAPKMV010000247.1 GCA_026645635.1 Caldilineaceae bacterium | reverse complement strand
GGTCATCCAGCAAGAACTCGATGCCGTAGATGTTGTTGGCGCCGGCCACGACCGCCGCATCCAACACCGTGCCCAGCGCATCCAGGTCGCGCACCAGCACGGTCACATTGTTGCTGACGCGGTAGCGCACCTGGTCATTGGGCAGCGGCCCGTCGCTGCCGTAGCGTTCGGCGAAGACGCTGTAGTTGGAGGTGGTCATGTCCGCGTCGGCGATGCCCTGTTCGCGCAGCGCGGCCAGCACCGCCTCCAGCGTGGCGTTGTTCTCCGCGGTCGCCTCCTGCACGGTGTTGCTCACCGTTTCCACGCCGATGTTGGCGCGCGCCACATCCGGCTTGATGTTGACGACGCCTTCGCCCACCACGGTGATGGTGCGCGGCAGCGCCGCGGCGGTGGACGGTGCATCCTGGGCTGCGGCGGTGGCGAAGAGTTGGCTCGCCGGCGCAGCAGCAAAGAGCGCGCCGATCACGAGCGCGGTGGCCAGGCCGGTCGTAGCCACTTTGTGTACAAAACGGGATTCCATTTGCTTGTTCTCCTTCACACTTGGACCCACTGCGGGGTCGATCCGATTGTCTACTTTGCGCCTTTGCGGCTTTGCGTGACGCGCATCGCTGTCCGGCGCATAGAGTGTGACGGGATGGAGGGGAAGAATGTTCCAATGAAGGAATTGTGAATTGTGAACGGTGAATTGTGAATTGTGAAGTTTTTCGGCTCAGCCGCCGAAGACCATGCCGGTGACAGTCACTACCGACGTCTCTGCGTCGTCCGCAGGGCAAACGGCGTAGCCCCACTGCTCGCCGGGGAGGCCGCCGAGCAGTTGCATGGTGAGGAAAATCGGCGCGACGCCGCAGACGTTGTTGCGGTCCTGCACCTGCTTGATCGCGCCAAAGAAGCCGTCGGCGTCGCCGCGGCGCATGGCGGCGATCAGCTCGTCGTCGGCAGCGGCCAGCCGGCGCCGGCCCGCCCGGTCGAGGGCGCGCCCGCCGAAAGCCGGCCCCACGTGCGCCAGATCGCCCGACGCCACGACCAGCGTGCGCCGTCCCACGGCAGCGCGCCGCAGCACGTCCAGCACGGCAGCGACGGCCGGGTCGCCGCCCGGCGTAGCGCCGTTGTGCATGTACGGGTAGAAGGAGCCGGTGAGGATCGGCACGAGCGGGACCGGCTCGCCGTCGCGCATGTGGTGCAGCCAGACCGCCACCAGTTCCAGCGAGTGCTCGCCGCGGTGGCGCAGCTCGCCGGCAAAGGCCGCTTCCGGCCCGATGGCCGCGGCCAATTCGTCGACGAGCGCCGTGTCGGTGGGCAGCACGCCGTAGGGCGTAGCGTAGTGCTGGCGGGTCAGGGTGAACGGATCGCTGCCGTAGTGGTCGGTGCCGAGGAGGATCACCAGTTCCGCCTCGCGGGCGATCTGCGCGGCGCGCTGCCAGACCTGGGCGTAGACCGCGCCCCCGCGGGTGTAGTCGATGTGCGGGCTGAGCAGCCCCACCGGTCGCGACCAATCCACCGCCAGTGGCTCGATGCCGTCAGCCGCGGCCTCCAGGTGATCCTGGAGGTGCTGCCAAAGGGCGCGGCGATCCGCCGGGTAGCCGCCGCCGGCCAACGCAGGGACACGGTGCGGTGCGGCGCGATAGTCGGCGAGCACGGCCTGGCGCGCAGCCTCGGCGCGGTCGTTGTCCAGCATCAGCGCCTCGTCCAGCGCGTCGAGCAGTTCCGCCACCAGCTCTTCCGGCAGCAAGATGCCGTACTTGCGGGCAAAGACGCGCACCATGGCCGGTGCGTCGTGGTGACCGTCGGCGTAGGCGAGCACCGCGCCCAGCGGCTGCGGCACGACGAACTGATGCGGGCTGATCTGCTGCGGGTCGCGCAGCAGAAGGCTGGCCTGCCCCTGGTAGTCGATCGGACGGACGTCGAGTGCGCGCAGGCGTGGTTTGGACATGCGGCGGATTATACGCGGTGTGGGAAGGGAGGGCAAGAATAGACTGCGGATTTGACAGCGGTGTCCTGAGCTTGCCTAAGAGTCTGTTTGAAAAGGGGCAAGGCTGACGCAGAGACGCAGCGGCGCAGAGGCTCGCAGAGGAGTTGCAAAGCTGGCTACTGCTGCGCGCTCTCTCGATTTTCTCTGCGTTTCTCTGCATCTCCGCGCCTCTGCGTCATATTGGGGTGACTTTACAAACAGTCTCTAACAGCGCATCATACTGCGGGGCAACGGCCGCCCAGCCGTAGTGCTCGCGCACGTGCTCGACCAGCGAAGGCGGGGCGCGGCGTGGCAGCCGAAGCCGCTGCACCGCTTTGGCAAAGAGATCCGCGTCGTCGCCGTACAAACAGGCAGGATGCAGCGCCGGGGGGATCAGTTCCGGGTAGCTGAGCCGGCGCGGCAGCAGCGGAAACGCGCCGGCCGCAATCGCCTCCAACACACTCACACCGAAAAACTCGTGATCCGCGGTGCTGATCACCAGGTCGGCGCGCTGGAGCAGATCCTCATAGGCTGCCCGCGTCGGCAAATAGCCCCAATGGTCGATGTGCGCGGCCAACCGTTCCCGCGCAGCAAGAAATTCATCCGGCGCCTGGCGCACATTCTCACCCGCCACGGCCACGCGAAACGACAGCCCGGCCTCCTGCAGACGGTAGAGCAGCGCGAAGAAGCGGTCGGGACGCTTGTCGTACTCCCAGCGCTGGTTCCAGAGGATGAGGGGCGGCTCGGATGAGCGGGTGAGCGGGTGAGGGGGTGGGAGGGTGAGGCCGACGGGGAGGATGTGACTGCGGTGGTGGAGCGCGCCGATCTGGGGCAGGTGGTTGTAGTCGGGAAAGTGCTTGAGCAAATTGGGCAGGGCGCGGAACCAGGCGCGGCGGTGGTAGCGGCTGTTGAAGATCACCGCGTCGGCGGCGAGCTGGCTGCGCCAGTTGACAAGGGCATAGGTCAGGTCGCGCTTCTCCCCCGGCGGCAGGGGATAGGTGAGCTGATTCTCGTGCATGTAGAGCACGGCAGGTGTGGCCGCTGGGAGCAGCCGCCGCGTCAAGCCGAGCCAGGCGGCCAGGTCGAGCATGTCGGTGGCCAGCACCAGGTCGGGCGGGGGGCCGGCGGCCAACAGCGCTTCGGCCTGCGCCGCCAGTTCCACGGACGCGCCGAGCATCCGCCACTTCCAGAACTGGCCGGCCATCGTCAGCAGCGTCACCCGGTGGCGGCTGTGGCGGGCATAGCCTTCCGCCCAGGCCCGGTGGCTGCCGGTGTGATAGGGTGAGAGGAGCCAGATGTGCATCGCGCTGCCAGTATAGCATGTGGAGTTCCAGCGCGAATTTGGCGGATCGACGCAGATCGGGGAACATGGCCGGCATGACCGACTTTCTGACGATCACCGAGACGCCGGGCGCGCTGCTCAATGCCGAGCAGATGGGACGCATGGCGCTCCGCTACAGCCTGGCGGCAGATCTGGGCGCCGGACGCCGGGTGCTCGACGCCTCCTGCGGCGCGGGCAGCGGGCTGGGACTGCTGGTGGACGCCGCCCAGACACTCGTGGGCAGCGACTATTCGACGGCAGCGCTGACCCTGGCGCAGCAGGCGAGCGCCGGACGCATCGCGCTGGCCGCGGCCGACGCCCAGCATCTGCCTTACGCTGCCGGCGCATTCGACTTGATCCTCTCCTTCGAGGCGATTTACTACCTGCCGCGGCCGACGGCATTTCTGCGCGAATGCTGCCGGCTGTTGGCCGACGGCGGTCACTTGCTGCTCTCCACCAGCAATCCCGACTGGCCCTATTTTGCGCCCGGCGCGCTCAGCGTCCACTATCCCGCCGCACCGGAACTGGCGCAATGGCTGCACGACGCCGACTTTGCGTCGGTTCAACTCTTTGGCTCGCTGCCGGTGGATGCGGCAGCCAGCGGTCTCAGCGCGGTGCGCGCCCGAGCGCGTCAACGGCTGCTGCGCATCGGTCTCCTGCGCCGCGACAACCGGCTGACCCGCGCCCTCAAACGGCTGAGCTACGGCGCGCTGACGCCGCTGCCGGCCATGCTGCCGGCGACTGCGGCGCTGCCGTCGCCCTGGGCGGAGCTGACGCCCCTCGCGGCTGAGCAGCCGGACCGCCGCCACCGGGTGATCTTTGCGGTGGGCGAAAGCAGAGGTTTGGAAAGGTTCCTTTGACGCAGAGACGCGGTGGCGCAGAAGCTCGCAGAGGAAACAGAGGAGTTCTACAAATACATTCCCGTTTCCCGCCCATTGATTTTGCTCAAAGCCGCCCACAGATGTACTATTAAGAGTGGTTTGCAACGAGGAGCCGGTGCACCTCCCGCTCCTCGTTCTTTCTGCTCGCAGGATGGACTTGCGGGCCTCTCCAAAGAAAGAAAAGGAGTTTATCATGAACGGTGCAGAACTGCGGGAGTACGAACTCGTCTTCGCACTCCAACCTGGCCTGGACGAAAGCGCCATCGCCAGCTTCGAGAAACGGGTTGCCGATGTGATCAGCGGTCAAGGTGGCCAGAATATCGTCACCGAACCGTGGGGACGGCGCACCCTGGCCTATCCCATCAAGCGTTATTATGAGGCCTATTACTTCCTCCAGCGCTTCGCCATGCCGCCCAGCGGCGCCGACGAAGTGGAGCGCACCCTGCGCTTCAGCGAGGATGTCGTGCGTTATCTCTTGATTCGCACCGACGAGTAGGCATCGCCAGCAACCTGTTTGGAGAACCATAGGAAACAAAGATGAGCGACGAAAAGAACCTGACACCGGAAATGGAAGCCGCCGTGCCGGCCGCCGAATTCGAGAGCCTGGACGACGAAGAAACCATCGTCATCCTCGACGACGTGGATGTGCCGCCCGCTGACCTGAGTGCCGAAAACACCGGCATCGGCGACGCAGCCGCCAGCGACGAGGAGGGCGACGACGCCTTCTCCGCCCCCAGCGAATACCAGGAGCGCGAACGGGGTGACCGCTCGCGACCCGGCTCGGACATTCGCGTGGATGATATCAACTTCAAGAACATCTCCCTGCTGTCCCGCTTCCTCGACCGCCGCGGCCGCATCATGTCGCGGCGCAAGACGCGCGTCAGCGCCAAGGTGCAGCGCCGCGTCGTGCGCGAGATCAAGCGGGCGCGCCATCTGGCCCTGCTGCCCTATACGGCCGATCAAACCCGTCAGGTGCGGAGACGCAGATAAGTTATGGCCAAGCATAAGGACAAAGAGCAGCAGGAAGAAGCCAAGCGTGAGTTGACGCGCAAGGAAGAACGGCTGCGCCAACGTGACCGCGAACGCCACAAACGGCTTTACACTTTTGTAGGCATTGCGCTGGGCGTTGCCCTGCTGATGGTGGTGGTTGGCATCGTCTATCAGCTTGCCGTGGCGCCTAACCGCACCGCAGTGCGAGTTGGCGACGTCACGGTCAACGCCACCGAGTTCTGGAAGCGTGCGCGCTTCGAGCGCTTCAACCTGCTCAACCAGTTGGCGCGGTATCAGGAACTGAGCAGCCAATTGGGCGGCCAGAGCGTCTTCGATGCCCAGATCGGACAGTTGCAGGCGACGTTGGCCAGCAACTTCTCCGTCGGCGCCCAGGCCATGGACGGCGTCGTCGAAGACTTGATCGTGGCGCAAGAAGCCGCACGCCGCGGCATCACCGTCACCGACGAGGAAGTCGAAAACGCGCTGCGCGAGGAGATCGCCAACAGCCAGGGCCTTGTCACGGTGGCTCAGGCCACGGCGACGGCAGAGGCCAACGCCGGTGCGACAGCCACCGCCGCCCTCTGGACGCCGACGCCCACCCTCGCCCCCACGGTGGCGCCCGCCGCAGCAGTGACGACGACGGCAGCGATTACCGACGCCACCGGCATCACGGACACGGTTGTGGTGACGGACACCACGCCGACC
>JAPKMV010000246.1 GCA_026645635.1 Caldilineaceae bacterium | reverse complement strand
AAGCGGCGCTCGGCGAGAAAGGGCACGGTCGCCGGTGCAAAGCGCACCGTCTCGCCGCCCAGCAGCCGAATGGCCTGGCGCGCCGCGGCGAACTCTTCCGGCGCACCCGGGCCTTTGTAGATCACCGCCAGCCCGTTGAGCGCAGTCAAAGGCAGCAGATACTCCACCAGTGTGTTGAGCGGCGCCACCGCGCGCGCCGTCACCAGGTCGAACTGCTCGCGATACTGTTCCTGTCGGCCCAGCTCCTCGGCGCGCCCAGTGACAAAATGAACGCCTGTCATCCCCAACGCGGTGGCGACCTCCTGAAGGAAGTTCACCTTTTTTTGCGTGCCGTCCATCAAGGTCAGCGCCAGCACCGACGTCGCGATTTTGAGCGGCAAACCGGGGAAACCGGCGCCGGCGCCCACATCCACGGCGCGCAGCGGCCGCGTCAGCGGCAGCGCCGCACCATACTCTTCGGCCAGCAGCGGCAGGCTCACCAGCGAGTCGAGATAGTGCTTGATCTGCACCTCGTCATAACCGGTGATCGCAGTCAGGTTGAGCCGGGCGTTCCACTCCACCAGCAGGTGAAAGTAGCGCTCGAACTGGTCGATCTGCGGCGCCGACAGAGGAATGCCGAGTTCCTGGCAGCCGGCGACCAGGCGCGCCATCCGAGGGGCGTCGAGATCCGGCGAAGGTTGTGGGTGCGCTGTTGACATGGGTCTATTGTAGCACATTGCCGAGTCAGCGCCGCACACCTTTGAGGGGAACGGTGCACTATGCTACACTGGACGCACGGGTGCAATCGTGCGGCGCGCCTGCCGCCGCCGTGCCATCATTCTATTTATGAACCATCAGGAGGAAGCCCTGGACAGCATTTCATTTGCCCACCAGATTGTGGATTTGATCGAACAGAAGCAAGCTGCCGACATCGTCGTGCTTGACATCCATGAATTGACCACCCTGGCCACCTACTTCATCATCGCCACCATCGACAACGAACGCCAGGCAAAGGCCATCGAAGATAGCCTGCTCGAAGAATTGAAACTCCGGCAAAATGTGCGCCCGCTCCAATTGGACGGGCTGGATGGCGCCGGCGGCGGTTGGTCCGTGCTCGATTACGGCGATGTGATCGTGCATCTCTTCACCGATGAGATGCGGCGCCACTACAAGCTGGAAGAGCTGTGGAGCAAGGCGCCGATTGTGGCGAAGGTGATCTAACCTCAGCCCTGGGGCTGCGGGTTGGGCGCTGCTGCCGGCGCACCGTGTGGCTCCGCACCGTTCTGCCCGTGCAGTGGCGCTCCGTCCGCCGGAGTGACGGGTTGGCTGGCGGGCTGGCTCATGATGCGCGCATCGGGTTCATTCCGCACGCTGCGGCGGTTGGGCCGTGGGCTTTCGCCGGAGATGGTGCGACGATAGGTGCGCGGCACGGGCGCTGGTCGCCCCTGGAATGGCGGATAGTCGAGCAGCTTGGCATGAAGATAGCTGCCGACGACGCGGCTTGTCGCCACGATGGGCGGCGCCAGCAGCGCGCCCAGGATGTTCCCGATGCTGAACCCCACGGCGACGGCGCAGATCACCACAATCGGGTGGAGGTTGATGCTGTCGCCAATGATGCGCGGCACCAGGATGTTGTTCTCCAACTGCTGGATCAGAAAATAGATGCCCACCGTAATCAGGGCGAAGGCCACCGGACCGACGCCCAGCGGCTCCAACACGTTGGAGCCTTGCAGCAGCGCCGTGATCACGGCCGGGATCATCGCCAGGATCGGCCCCAGGTTGGGCACCACCTCCAGCAGCCCGGCGAGAATGCCAAAGATCAGCGCGCCGGGCATGCCCACCAGCGTCAGCACCAGCCAGGTCGTCGTGCCCACGGTGATGCTCAGGATCAACTGGCCGCGCAGAAATGACTGCCAGACCGCGCCGATGCGCCGCAGCAAATCCGCCAGTTCGGAACGATAGGAAGTCGGGAAAAGGCTGTGAAAGTACGCCTGGATCTTTGGCGCGTCCATCGTCATGTAGAGGCTGACGAAGAACGTGACCAGCACGCCGACGAAGATCGAGAAGATGCTGTTGACGACGTTGATGCCAAAGCTGGCCGTGCTGCTTACCACATTGGTTGTCGTGCTTAGAAACTGCTGGATGGAGCCGAGGATATCGCTTACCGACGGCACCAGCGACACCTGCTGCGAGTTGCTTTGCACCTGGCGCACATATTCCGCCACCGGCAGCGGGTAGCCCAGCACGACAACGGTTTCCGGCAGCCCTTGCACGGTGTCATTGGCCCAGTTGATCACCGCGCGCGCCGCGCCGCTGGCGTCGAAGGTGGCCAACGCCCGCAACTGGTCGACCAGCGTCGGAATGAAGATGATCGGCACCAAGACAAGCAGCGCGATGATCAGCAGGTAGACCACCAACGTGCTTACAATGCGCGGGATGCGAAAACGCTGGGCAAAGTTGATGATTGGGCTGAGCAGATAGGCCAGAATCGCTGCAATCAGCACCATGGGCAGGATGTTGCGGCTGATGTAGATCACAAACACCACCACGATCAGCATGATGACCAGCACGGTGCGTTTGGTGGGGAGATCCCAATGTGAATCGGCGGCCGGGTCGGCGACGCGGTCAAGCACCGCCACCAGGGAATTGCTGGGTGACGGTTCGGGTTGACTGCTGTCCACTGCTGTCGCCGGCGCGACGTCCTGCTGTTCTACCTGCTCGTCCATGACCCTCTGCATCTCTGCACAATGGCGCGACCGCGGTGTGGGTCGTCAATCCACTGGATAATAACCCGCTGCGGCGCGGTTGGTCGCGAGCCGCTGCCCTGCTCACCCCGCGCGGCTGGCTTGGGCGCTATCATATCATCCCGGCTCACACAAACGCCAGCACCGCGGTCAGCGTCACGGCGCTGGCCAGGGTGGAGAAGAGCACCACCGTCGTCACAAAATCCGGCATGAGCCGATGCTCCAGCGCGATCAGCGCCGTCAGCACCGCGGCCGGCATGGCAGTCTGGATGATGCCCGCTCCCCGTTCGATGCCGGTGATCTGGAAGACGCCCGCCAACGCCAGCGCCAGCGCTGGGCCAATCAGCAGACGCACCGCCGACGCCGCCAGCACATGGCGGTCGAACGGCAGCCGGGGAATGCCGGCAAGCTGCACGCCCAGCGTCACCAACATCAGCGGGATCAGCGCTGCGGAAAGCAGGCTGACGGCGCGATCCAAAAAGATCGGCGTCGGCAGGCCCAGCGCATTCACCAGGAATGCGGGCGCCACAGCCAGCACGCCGGGCGTGGTAAACGCCGTCAACACTGCGCGCCAGCGGTTCGTCCCCTTGTCCCACGTCGCCGCGGTGACGCCGACGATAAAGCCGAAGGTGCTCGCCACCAAAAAGTAGACCGACGCGGCCAGCAGCGCCTCATCGCCCAGCTTGAACTGGATGATCGGCAGGCCGAAGTTGCCGACATTGCCAAACGCCGCGATCAGGACATACGCGGCCATCAACTCCCGCCCTGCGCCCAGCAGTCGCGCCACCGCCATCGACGCGAGGATGCCGCCGACGGTCACTGCCATGATGTAGCCGGCCATGCGCGCCGCCAGCCCCAGTTCGATGTGCGCGGAACTGAACACGTCGAAGATGAAGGCCGGCACGAGGATGTAGTAGGCGAGTTTGGAGAGCGTGCGCGCCTCCAGCCCCAGCCGCGGACCGGCCAGATAGCCCACCAGCACCAGGGTGAAGACGGGCAGCAAGATGTTGACGAAGATCGAAAGCAGCTCAAGCATGGCCGCTCACGGCGCCGTCGTCAGCCCAAAGCCGAGGGGGAAGAGCGGTTCGCCCTGCGCCGGGTCGCTGCTGCTGTTGATCGGCAATTGCTCGTTGCTGGCCGGCCAGGTGAAAGAGAGCTTGCCGGTGAAGGGCGCCGCGCCGAAGAGCACGTCGGCCACGCCGCCTCCCTCGGACCCCGGCAGCCAGGCCGCCACCAGCGCATCCCACTGCGGCAATTCCTCGGTGATCACCAACGGGCGCCCGCTGACGATCACCACGACAAGCCGCGCACAGCGTTCACGCAGCCGCGCCAGCATGTCGCGCTCATGGTCGGCCAGGTTCAACGTGCGGCGGTCGCCCAAACCTTCGGCGTAAGGCTCCTCGCCGACAACGCCGATGCACGCAGCCGCCGGCAGCGGCGCGCCCGCAGCGTCCACCACCCGCTCGAAACGCCCAAACCGGTCGAACTCGACTTGCGTGGCGGGCGCGACCACTTCGCGAATGCCGTCGAGAATCGACGTCCCTTCGGTGATGTCGCCGCTGCCTCCCTGCCACTCGATAGTCCAGCCGCCTGCCTGCCGCCCGATGTCATCGGCGGCCGCGCCGGCCACGAGGATCAGCCCGGCATCTGTGGCCAGCGGCAGCACATCTTCATTCTTGAGCAGCACCAGCGAACGCTGCACCGCGGTGCGCGCCAGCGCCCGGTGCGCCGCGCCGCCGACCAGGGCGAAATCCTCTTCCGCGGCCAGGGGCTGCTCGAACAGACCCTGCTCGAACTTGACGCGCAAGATGCGGCTCACCGCGTCGTCGATGCGTTCCTGGCTCACGTCGCCCTGCTCGACTGCCCGGGTGAGGGTGGCGATGAAGGCGCGGTAGTCGTAGGGCGTCATCACCATGTCCACCCCTGCGTTGATCGCCGTCACCACGTCGCTGTAGTAGTCGCCGGGCAGTTGGTCGATGGCCTGCCAATCGGAGACGACAAAGCCGTCGAAGCCCAGTTCACCTTTGAGCAGGTCGGTCAGCAGGTAGCGGCTGCCGTGCACCTTGTCGCCGTTCCAACTGCTGAATGACGCCATCACGCTGCGGGCGCCGGCGGCCAGCGCGGCCTGGTAGGGCGGCAGATGCACCCGGCGCAGTGTTGCTTCGTCGATGCGCGCATCCTCCTGGTCGAGCAGATAGCCGCCGGTGGTGGAACTGCCGAAAGCGGTCGCGCCGTCACCGATGAAGTGCTTGGGTGTAGCCAGGATACCCGCGCCCTGCGTCCCGCGCACAAAGGCCGCGCCCAGGTCGCTCACCAGCGCCGTGGCCTCGCCATAGCCTTCGTAGGTGCGCCCCCAGCGAATGTCCTGCGTCACCGCCACCACGGGCGCAAAGTTCCACTGGACGCCGGTGGCATGCAGTTCCGCTGCGGTGGCTCTCGCGATCTCCTCCACCAGCGCCGGGTCGTTGGCCGCGCCCAGCCCGATGTTGTGGGGGAAGATGGTGGCCCCGCGCAGGTTGTTGTGCCCGTGCACCGCATCCACGCCGTAGAGCAGGGGAATGCCCAACGGCGTTGCCAGCGCGGCTTCCTGGTACGCGACCACCATGGCGCGCCAGGCCTCTGGCGTGTTGGGGCGCGGAAACCCGCCGCCGCCGCTGAGCACGGAACCCACAAAATAGGTGGTGACGTCCTCAGGCGTGATGCTGTTCTTCTCAACTTGCGTCATTTGCCCGATCTTTTCGGCGAGGGACATGCGGGACAATAGATCTGTGACGCGCGCCGTAACTGGCGCGTCCGCTGCAAGGTAGTCTGGCGCTGCGGGCGCGGCCGTGGCGAGAGGGATGGGCGTTGGCGCCGGTTCTGTCGCACCGCAGCCGGTCAACATGGCAGCAATGAGCGCCACCAGAAGCCATCGAGCAAGGAATAGAGTTGACATGCGACATACCCGGCGTGCTGTTGTGCGGTCGCCACATCCCAGGAGGCAGTGGCCGCAGGTGGATGAATGTAATCAGAAAATTATAGCACCCTCTGCTGCGCCGTCCCGCTTTGGCGCAGGCGCAGTTCAAGTTGGGGGCGCGCCCCAGCATTCCGGGAATGGGCCAGAGCATACTCCATTGTCGGGAATACGTCTGGCCCATTC
>JAPKMV010000245.1 GCA_026645635.1 Caldilineaceae bacterium | reverse complement strand
GTTGGTGGGGTCCTCGCGCCATGCCAACCGGTGACGCGCCAGATAGGCGCGCAGATCGGCGCGCGACAGCCCCAGGCATGGCCGCACGATGCGCACGGTCGGCGCATCATCCTCGTGTGGCGTGATCACCGGCAGCATCCCGCTGAGGCCACGCAGCCCGGCGCCCCGCAAGAGATGCAGCAGCAGCGTCTCAGCCTGGTCGTCGGCGTGATGCGCCAGCGCGATGTGGGGAACCTGCCCCGGCGGAGTGACGTTGATCGCCGTCGTGCGGAGAAAGTGCAGCCGCACCCGCCGCGCCGCTGCTTCCAGCCCACCGGGCTGCCCGGCCAGTTCATCCGGCGCCAGCGTGTGGAGATGAAAAGGCAGGTGCAGCGCCTGCGCCAGGTCGCGCACGAAGGCGGCATCGGCTGCGGCCGTGGGGCGCAGGGCATGGTCGATGTGGGCGACGTGCAGGGTGAGTGACCACGCTTCCGCCAGACTGGCCAGCGCGTGAAGCAGGCAGACGCTGTCCGCGCCGCCGCTGACGCCGACCACGACGGTGGCGGGCAGCGGTCTAAAGAGATAATGCTGCGCCTGGGCAGCGGCCACGGCGTCGAGCAGTGGATCAGCGGTACGTTCTGCGGTCACGGGTCGATTATACCATGTGGAAACGCAGAGTGGCGCTGGTTGCGGGGCGCCCCAGGCGTAAAGTGATTTTGTTGCACTGGGGCGTGTGGTATAATTCAGTGTAATTTACCTGCGGCAGGCAGGGTTCTTGGCGCGGAGCGCACCAAGTGAGCGGGTGGAAATTATGTACAGCCGCCGACGCCGCCACAGGAGTGAGTACGGATTGAATCTAGCGCCGCATCGGGCGGCGAACAAAGGGATGACGAACGCGTGCAAAACCCGCTTGACTGGCTTCTCGGTCTCTTTTCGCTCGACATTGGGATCGACCTGGGAACGGCCAACACGCTGGTTCATGTGAAGAACCGCGGCATTATTATCAACGAGCCATCGGTGGTGGCGATCGACCGCTCGTCGCGCCGGCGCAACAAGGTGAAGGCGATCGGCGCCGAGGCGAAGGAAATGGTGGGCCGCACGCCGGCGCACATTGTGGCGGTGCGCCCGCTGCAAGATGGTGTGATCTCCGACTTCGACGTGACCGAGCAGATGATCGGCTATTTCATCGGCAAGGTGCACGGCAACCGGGCGATCGGGGCGGCGCGGCCGCGGGTCGTCATCGGCATTCCGTCGGGCGTGACCGAGGTGGAGAAGCGCGCCGTGCGCGACGCAGCGATCAGCGCCGGCGCCCGCGAGGCCGGTCTGGTGGAAGAGCCGATGGCTGCGGCCATCGGCGCGGGGCTGCCGGTGACGGAGTCGGTCGGTTCGATGATCGTGGACATCGGCGGCGGCACCACGGAGGTGGCAGTCATCTCCCTGGGCGGCATCGTCGTCTCCCGCTCGATCCGCGTGGCGGGAGACGAGATGAACGAAGACATCATCAACTATGCCCGGCAGAAGTACAACCTGCTGATCGGCGAGCGCATGGCGGAGCGGGCCAAAATTGAAATCGGCTCCGCCTACCCGCTGGAACGGGAGCGCACGATGATCTTGCGCGGGCGCAACCTGATCACGGGGCTGCCCGAGGCGGTCGAGGTCAGCTCGGTGGAGATTCGCGAGGCGCTCTCCAGTTCCGTCCAGGTGATCGTGGATGCGGTGAAGGCGACGCTGGACGAGACGCCGCCGGAACTGGTGGCCGACCTGATGGAATACGGCATCGTGTTGGCGGGCGGCGGCGCGCTGCTGCAAGGGCTGGCGCAGCGCCTTCAGGACGAGACGCGCATGCACGTCTACGTGGCCGACAATCCGCTCACTGCGGTGGTGATGGGCACGGGCATGATCCTGGAAAAGCCTGAGTTCTACCGCGAGACGCTGACCAGCATGCAGCGCAAGTCGACGATTCGATGACCTGTTGGTGACGCGGCGCTGCGCGCGCAGGCCCGGCAGTGGCACTCGTCGGCTGGCTAACGGCTGCGAATTGCTTGCGCCGGTCTGACGGCAGAGGTTCACTACGTCACTTGTGGATAAGAGATGCGGAATACTGAAAGAAGGCCCCGCGGCATTGGCGATCTGTGGATTCGCCTGATCATCTTGGTGTTAGCCGCCCTGTTGTTGATCGCGCTGCAAATTTCGGGCAACCTGCGCCCGGTGCAAAGCGCCGTCACCCAGCTTGCCTCCCCAGCCCAATTGAGCGCCACCGGCGTCACCGCCAGCATCGCCGATTTCTTTGCATCGCTGCTCCAGTTGCGCACGCTGCAGCAGGACGCCGCCGAACTTTCGGCGCGCAATGCGCAGATGCAGGCCGAGATCAACACGCTGCTTGAGGTGGAAACCGAGAACGAGCAACTGCGCTCGATGCTCAACTTTGCCCAAAGCCGCCCGCGTCTGGAATTGCGCGGCGCGCAGATCGTGGCGCGGGTGATCGGCGAAGAGAGCACCAACTTCCTCGACTCGATCCTGATCGACCTGGGCCGCGTCCACGGCATCGAGGTCGGCATGCCGGTGGTCACTGACCGCGGTCTGGTGGGCCGCATCAGCGATGTGACGGATACAGCGTCGAAGATTCTGCTGCTCACCGACCCCAGCAGTTCCGCCAGTGCGCTGCTGAGTATCAGCCGTCTCAACGGCGTGGTGAGCGGCAGTCCCGGCGGCGAGTTGATCATGGACTTCATTCCGCAAGGGCCGACCTTCGAGGAAGGCGAGACGGTGCTCACCTCCGGCCTGGGCGGGCGTTTCCCCAAAGGCATCGTCATTGGCACGGTGACGCGCATCGACTCGCAGCCGAATGCGGTCTTCCAGCGGGCAGTGGTGGAACCGTCGGTGGACTTTGGCAGTCTGGAATTGGTGTTGGTGATCACCAACTTCGACCCGAACGAGGTGCTGCCTGACTTCGACCTGCAGCCGGCTGCGGTTCTGACCGGCACGGCGGTGATCACGGGCACCGATACGGTGACGACGACCGTCGCACCCGCGGGGGAAGCGCCATGAACCGCGGCCTGCTCTACTATTTGATGACGCCGCTGCTGCTCCTGCTCTGCCTGCTGCAGTCGACGGCGGCCAGCCGCTTTGCCATGTTTGGCGTCAAGCCTGATCTGGTGCTGCTGTTGATCATCGTCGGCGCGCTGCTCTATGGCCCGCGCTCGGCGCTGGTCTGGGCGTTTATCGGCGGCGTCGGCATGGACATCTTCAGCGGCGGGCCGATGGGCGCATCCAGTCTGGCGCTGATGGCCGCCGCGCTGGTGGCAAGCCTGGGACATCGTCCCCTTTCGCGCTTCAACTGGACGGTGCCGGTGGGCGCGGCGCTGCTGGGCACGCTGACCTACGCCGTCACCTATCTGGGGCTGCTGGCCGTGCTGGACATGGGCGGCTGGTTTGCGCGCAGCGTGCCGTTTATCGACACCGTGCGCGCGGTGGTGCTGCCCGCGGCGCTGTACAACACCGTCCTGATGCTGCTCTTGTTGCCCTGGCTCAACCGCATGCCGGAAAGCCAGGAATTGTAGAACCGATTATGTTTGAAGAACGCAAACCGAGCGATACATCCAAACTGGCGATGCTGCTTTTCCGCATCGGGATTATCGCGGTCTTTTTTATCATGGTCGGGCGCATGGTCCAGCTTCAAGTCATGCGCCAGGACGAGTATCGCACCCTGGCCGACACCAACCGATTGGTGCGGCTCGAAACCGCGCCGCCGCGCGGCGTCATCTATGATCGCAACGATACGATTCTGGTGCGCAACCGTCCCAGCTTTGAGATTGCGGTGGTGCCGGCCGATCTGGAACTCGACGACCTCGAAACTGAAGGCGTAGACGAGGAAGCCTTGGAGATCGAGCGGGTGCTGCGCATGTTGCGCGCCGACACCGATACGGACGTGGCGCTGCGCATCGGCGAGATCATGTTCCGCAAACTGGGCTACAGCGACTTCACGCGCACGGTGCAGAATGCCGGTGTGCCGGTCACCTTCGTCGATGCGCCGGCGCAGGTGCGCCCGATCGTCGAAAACGATCGCCTGGTCAAGACCGCACCGGAGCAGGTCTTTTTCCCAGACCTGACGGCGCCGCTGCCGCTGCCTGGTCTGGTGGCGCTGGTGCAGCGCGCCGTCACCATCGAGCGGCAGGGCAGCGCGTCGGACCCGGTGCCGATCCTGGATGGCCTCGACCGCATCCGCGCGTTCGAGATCTCGGAGCAGAGCTTCACGCTGCCGGCGCTGCGCGTCAACCAGGTGCCCGTGCGCGAATACATCTACGGCGAACTGCTGAGCCATGTGCTCGGTTTCATGGGACCGATCCCGGCGGCGGCGGCGACCAGTTATCGGGAAGCGGGCTACAACGACCCGAACGAAAAAGTAGGGCTGAATGGTCTGGAATACAGCTATCAGGATGAGTTGCGCGGCGTGCCCGGCGTCCGCTTTGTCGAGCGCGACATCCTGGGCACCGACATGCGCATTGTCGGCGACGTGCTTGACCCGGTGCCGGGGCTGAACCTGCATTTGAGCCTCGACCGCCGCCTGCAGGAGGTCATGATGCAAGAGTTGCAGGCCGCGATGGATGAAACCGAGGCGCCGTGGGCCGTGGCCATCGCCATGAATCCACAGAACGGCCAGATTCTGGGCATGGTCAGCCTGCCAGGGTACGACAACAACATCTTTGCGGAGCGCATCGGCGAGGACTATCTGGCGCTGGAACGGGACGAGCGCCGCCCGCTCATCAACTACGCCATCGGCGGCCTATATCCCCCCGGCTCCACCTTCAAGATGGTGACGGCTTCTGCCGGCCTGGCCGAGGGCGTGATCACCGAGGAAACCACCGTAGTGGACAGCGGCCCGATCTATCTGGCCAACGAGTATTTTCCCAACGATCGCAGCCAGGCGCAGGAATTCGTCAGTTGGAATCACCTGCGCGGCATCGTGCATGGTAGAATCAACGTGGTCGACGCCTTGACACTCTCCAATGATATCTTTTTCTACTATCTCGGCGGCGGCTTTCCTAATCAATTCCAGGGTCTGGGCCAGCGAAGACTCTCGAAGTGGACGGAGTTGTACGGCTTTGGCGAGGTGACCGGGATCGACCTGCCCGGTGAGGTGACATCGATCGTGCCCACCGACCAGTGGAAACGCCAGCTCTTTGCCGAGACATGGACAACCGGCGACAGCTATAACATGTCCATCGGCCAGGGCTATCTCCTCAGCACGCCGATGCAGGTGCTGCAGGAGACGGCCATCGTGGCCAACGGCGGGGATGTGTACGCGCCGCGCATCGTGCACCATATGACCGACGCCAACGGCGGCGTGCAAAAGGACTTTGAGCCGCAGCTCATCCGCCGCCTGCCCTTGTCGGACGAACATATGGAAATCGTGCGGCGGGGCATGTGGAATGTGGTCAACGCGCCCAACGGCACCGGCGCCGTGGCCAAGGTGCCGGGGGTGACAGTGGCCGGCAAGACCGGCACCGCTGAATTCTGCGAATATCTGCCCGAAGAACAGGACTGCCGACGCGTGAAGACGCCGACCGGCGACTTCCTGCCGACCCATGCCTGGTTCTCCGGTTTTGCTCCCTATGAAAACCCGGAGATCGCAGTTGTGGTCTTTGTCTATGACGGCGGCGAAGGTTCGCAGACGGCAGCGCCCGTGGCCCAGAAGATTCTGAACGCTTACTTTACGGAGATCGCCCCGCGACCACCCCAGGAGATAGCCGAGGGATGAACAACGAGACGGAGACAAGCGAGCGCACCGGCGTCGACACTGCGCCCGCGACCGCTCAGACCAACGGCGCTCAGATCTATCATGGGCGCATCGCCGACCTGCTCGACGATGTGACGGTGCGCGCGCAGCCGATCG
>JAPKMV010000244.1 GCA_026645635.1 Caldilineaceae bacterium | reverse complement strand
TGCAGCGGCGGGCGTTTGCGGCGTAAGGGGCAGCGCGATTTTTGTGCATACTTCGAGTTTGGGGCAAGACAACACTACAACGGATTGAGAAAACAACGGATACTGCGTCCGCAGGGGTGGCCCTGCTGTATCCGTTGTTTTCTCAATCCGTTGTAGTTCTTTTCGCCCCGACCGTGAAGTGCACCCGGCGATTTTGTGCGCACTTCAGAGAACAGGCGGTCCACAGATCGAGTTCATCCAGCACGTTTCCGGCAAGAGGTCGTAACGGAGCTCGTGGGCGCGACCAAAGACGGGCACGAGTTTCGGCAGAATCTGAAAGCCGAAAACGCTTAGGTCGCTTCAACACTCGCCCACTAGACCACCACACAATCTCGTCGCCATATTGAGGTCAAATCGGTCGTTTGGCGGATTACATCCGCCGACTTGCATGATATTCTCTTTTTTGGGAGAAATCATTCGTCATTTCCTTGATCGAGCGACTCCGAACGTCCGACAAAGGCAGGAAGCAATCACGGCAACGCCAGATTGAAGTTCATAGCCAAGATCAGTAAACAAATCAATGAGGGCAGCACACATGAGCAAAACAATCCTGATGATCGCACTGCTGTGTATTACGATTTCGTCTCCTGCTGCAGCAAGCTCTGGTAGAAACTTTCTCAAAACAGCCAATATCCAGCCGGCCGCAACCGAAGCCGGCGAGGATGAGCAGTTGGTGATCGACATCACAAGCGGTCTCCTGCAAATCAGCAAGAGAGTGTTACAAAATCTATCGAGGTTTGTTCCTGCGTCCAAACTCCCGACCATTCATCGAGTGAACCAGAATTTTTCTCATTTGATGGACGAACTTGATACACAACCGGACGCCGTGCTTTCGGCCACCCAAGATGAGCGCCTGGAAGCGCTCCTCAAGGAGTTTGGCCCCAGCGATCCGTTCGCTTCCCTGCCGTACCTCTCAGTAGACGCTCTCAAGCCGGGCGACATCATCCTCAGGCGTTCATCGGCTTTGGCGTCGCAGATGACGGAGCTGATGATCTGGTCCCCCTACACTCACTCCGCACTTTACATCGGCGATGGGATGATCATCGATTCAACATGGGAGTACGGTGTCAAAACGCGCAGCCTTGCAGATTTGCTCGATGAATCGATCCGTGTGGGTGTGTTACGCCTGCAAGGATTGACTTCTGATCAGGCGGATGAGGTGGTATCGGCCGCACAATCCAAAGAATCTGCCGAGTACAACTTTGAGAATGTCAAGCTGTTAGGCGCACAGAAATTGGACGTATTGACCAGCGTATCTCGGCAATCTCTGGGCGAAATGATTGGCGTCCTGGGGCGAGCTGAATACCTCCTCGATGCCAAAGACAATGGGAAATACGCCTGTTCGGAACTGATCGTGTATGCGTTCAAGGCGGCTGACATTACCCTGAGCCAGGCCAATGGGTTTACGCCGGGTGACATGGTTCGGCTGGGTCAGGCAGGTTTTCTCTCCGAGGTAGGCAGACTGCAGGTTCCCACACAAGAGTAGAAACCGCCCCTGGCAGGGGGCCAGGCTCAATGGCTGAAGTCACTGATTCCCAGATAGTAAGATGATCCACAGATTGCGCAGATTTCACAGATTAACCGCTGGTGCATCTGCGTAATCTGCGTAATCTGCGGATGATGCCTGAGTAGTCACGACTGGACTTTGTGTCCTCGCAGTTCGTCTACTGCCCCACAACCTGCGTCAGCGCGGCTTCGATCCGCTCCTGCAGCGGCTGGGCATTGGGGTCGAGGCGGATCACCTGGCGCAGCGTCATGGCGGTCTGGCCTTCCAGCCGGTCGGCAAACTCCGGGTTGTACTGCGCCAGCGCGCGCATCACTGCCGCGTAGGCGTCCGGTTGGTCGATCAGGTCGCCGATGGTGCTGTCCAGCGTCAGGGGCGGATAGACCACGGCCGGCGTCGCATAGGCATAGGCCCAGTGGTGACGTCCCGCGCCGACTTCCAGCGTGAGCACCGGGCCGTCCATTCCTTCATCGATGCGCCAGGCGCAGCCGGCCATGCCGTAGGGCGTGCGGTGGCGCGCGCTGGCGTGGGTGAGACCGCCGCCGGGCACGGGGCGAATCTCGATGCGCCGATAGCCGGGCGCGGCAGGGGCCAGCCCAGCCACGGTGCGGTGGAGCCAGTCGGCCACGGCGCCCAGGGCATAGTGGTTGAAGGATGTCATCTCGCCGGGGTTGATCGAACCGTCGGGCAACATCGAGTCCCAGCGTTCCCAGATCGTCGTTGCGCCCATGGTCACGGGGTAGAGCCAGGAGGGGCAAAGGCGCTGCATGAGCAGTCGATAGGCTGCCGCGTATTCGCCTGCGTCGCAGAGCGCGTCGCAGACCAGCGGCGTGCCCACGAAGCCGGTGCTGATGCGATAGCCGCTGCCCCGCACGAGCGTAGCCAGCCGCTTGCCGGCATAGGCGCGCTGCGCCGCGTCTGGCAAGAGGGCAAATTGCAGCGCCAGGGCATAGGCAGTGGTGGCGTCACTCATCAGCCGCCCGGCCGGTGTGACGTAGTAGCGGGCAAAAGCGGCGCGTACCTCCGCGGCCAGGGCGCTGTAGTGCGCTGCCTCTGCGGACCTGCCCAGCAGGTCAGCGGTCTGCGCCACCAGTTCAGCGCAGCGCGCAAAGTAGGCCGTGGCCACAATGGCGGGCGCGGTGCGGGCGTCGCCCGGTTTCGCCGGCGGCGCCTTCGGGTCGAGCCAGTCGCCAAACTGCATACCCTGCTCCCAAAGGCGGTTCTCGCCCGCAATCGCGGCAATCGCATCGACCCAGCCGCGCATAGAAGCGAACTGAGTCGCCAGAATACCCACATCGCCGTAGCGCTGATAGAGCACCCACGGCACGATCACTGCGGCGTCGCCCCAGGCTGCAGCCGGCGCGGCTGGCCCTTCCAGGATGTTGGGGACGAAGAAGGGCACGATACCATCCGCCGCCATCTGCTCGGCGGCCAGGTCGGCCAGCCACGACTGAAGGAAGCCGGCCGAGTCGTAGAGGAAGCTGGCGGTCGGCGCAAAAACCTGGATGTCACCCGTCCAGCCCAGGCGCTCGTCGCGCTGCGGGCAGTCGGTGGGCACGTCCAGGAAGTTGCCGCGCATACTCCAGACCACATTCTCGTGCAGGCGGTTGACCAGCGGGTCGGAGCACGCGAACCAGCCGGTGCGCGTCAAGTCCGAATGGCAGACCACGGCGCGGATGGCGTCGGGCGTCAGCGCGCCGGGCCAGCCGGTCACCTCGGCGTAGCGGAAGCCGTGGAAGGTGAAGCTCGGTTCGTAGGTTTCCGGCGCGCCGCCGGCCAGGATGTAGCGGTCGGTCGCCGCGGCGTGGCGCAGCGGGCGCACGCAGAGTTCGCCGTTTTCCAGCACCTCGCCATGCCGCAGCGTAATCTCCTGTCCGGCGGGGCCTTGCACGGTCAGGCGCAACCGGCCGACCAGGTTCTGGCCAAAGTCGACGATGGTGCGCCCGGAGGGGGAGGTGAAGATCGCCACGGGTTCCACCACTTCCGTGCGGCGCACCGGCGGACCGGCCGGCGCCACCAGCGTCGCCAGGTCGCGTTCTACCAGGCGCACGCCGGCCCAGTCGTGATCGTCGTAGCCGGGCCGCGCCCAGCCAGGGCGTTCCCGGCGCGCGTCGTAGGTCTCGCCGTCGTAGATCTCGCCGGCCAGGATCGGGCCGGTGGCCGCGCGCCAGTCCAGGTCGGTGACGATGCTGTCGCGGCTGCCGTCGGCGTAGGCGATCTCCAACTGCGCCAGCAGCGCCAGCCGGTCGCCGTAGATGTTGCGCCGCCCGCCGTGGTAGCCGAACCGCCCCCGAAACCAGCCGTCGCCCAGCGTCGCGGCGATGACGTTGGCGCCGGGCGTGAGCAGGCCGGTCACGTCGAAGGTCTGGTAGCGCAGGCGGTGGTTGTAGCTCGTCCAGCCCGGCGCCAGGACGTGGTCGCCCACGGCGGCGCCGTTGAGCTGCGCGCTGTAGACGCCCAGCGCGGTGATGTAGAGGCGGGCGCGCTGCACGCCGGGCCGCACGGTGAATTCACGGCGCAGCAGCGGCGCGGGCTGGGCGCGGCTGCTGTCCTCGTCCCAGGCGGGCGTGATGAAACGCGCCGACCAGTCGGCGGGGGCAAGCAGGCCCGCCTCCACCGCCGCCCAGACTCGTACACGCACGTAGAGCCGCTGGCGCGCGCACAAGGGCGCAAAGGGCCAGGGCACGAGCACCGATTCGTCCGACTGCACTTGTCCCGTAGCAGCGACAAGCGCGCCGTCGGGCGCGTAGGCTTCCACGGCGCAGGCGGCCTGGCGCCAGCCCTGGGCCGGGGTCTCGACGATCCACGAGAGCCGCGGCGCCGCCACGCCGATGCCCAGGGCGTCGGTCAGGTGCTCGAAGCGCAGGTCACGGACACGATAGACGGGGGCGGCACTTTCAGCCGCCACGTTTTCTGCGAGCATGGCGATACTCTCCCGATCTTGAAAGGTGGTAATCAGCCCTTGACCGTGCCGTTCGTCCTGCCGGACACGGGCCGGTGATGAAAGCAGATGAACAGGATGACGGCTACCCTGCGCGTTCTGCCGCGCCCATGCGCCGGAGCGCGAGCAGCGCAACGAGGGTCACTGCGCAAAACACGATGGTGAGGGCAAAGGCCAGCTCGATGCCAACCCAATCGGCAGCGACGCCGATCAGCCACGGCCCCACGGCCCCACCCACTCCGCCAAAGGCAAACAGCACGCCCAGAATGGCGCCCATGTTGCCGACGTGCAGGGATGAGGCGGACGCCGTGGCCGTGGGAAACATGATCGAGAAGAAGAAGCCGGTCAACGGCAGCAGAAAAGCCAGCTCCGGCGGTCCGAAGATGCCCGCGCTCAAGATGACAATTGCGGCGACGGTAACGGCCAGCATCAGCTTGATGTAGCCGATGCGCTCGACAAAGACGCTGCCCGCCAGCCGCCCGACCATGATGGCAGCAAAAAAGAGCGAGAGGTAGAGCGAGCTGAGGCCGATGTCAAAGCCCTTCACTTGCTGCAGATACTCAACGATCCAGGCGGCAAAGCCGATCTCGGCGGCAACGTAGACCGCGACCAGGAGGTAGTACCAGCCCATGCGCCAGGTGAAGCCCGCCGTGAAGAGGGTGCGCAGGCTCAGTCCCGGACCGGTGCGCGCGGGGCGCGGGTAGCGGACGAACAGGAAGAAAAGCAGCAGCCCTATCGCCAGAATGATGGCAAGCTGGTAGACCTGTCGCCAGGAGAAGGCGGCACTGAGCAACAGCCCTGCATAGAGCGGCACCACAAACGCCCCAACCCCATGAAAGACCGCCAGCAAGTTCAGAAAGCGGCCGCGGTCGCCGCGATGCAGGTCGACGATCAGCGCATTGCCGCCGACCTCGATGGAACCGAGACCCAGCCCGACGACAAAAAGCGCAGCCACCAGCAGCCAGAAGGCGCTCACCAGGCTGAAGGCGGCGAGGCCAACAGTCAGGCAGGCGCCGGCAATCATCAGCACGACCCGATTGCCCGCAGCGTCGGCCAGGATGCCGGTGAGCAGGGTCGCTACGATGAAGCCGAGGTAGGCGCTCAACAGGATCGTGCCGCCCTGCCCATAGCTGAAGTCGAGATCGCGCAGCAGCGCCGGCAGCGTGGGACCTTTCAGGTTGTCGACAAAGCCGAAGACGAAGAAGGCAAAGAAGCCGCCGGCCGTGAGCAGCCAGAGATGGGCAGCGGAGAGCGTGCGTGGTGACGGAGCCTGCGGCTCGTTGGTCTGTGTGGTCACGGTCGTATCGGTTCACCTGTTGGTCTGTGGGCGGCGGCAGCAAGCATGCACTGCTGCCATTGATTGTAGTTCACCGCGCCAGAGCGCCCCAAGCGCCGACTTGTCGG
>JAPKMV010000243.1 GCA_026645635.1 Caldilineaceae bacterium | reverse complement strand
GATGGGTTTCGTCCGCCGTGGCGTCAGGCTGCAGGACAAACGGGTCAACCACTGGTTTTGTCGATTCTGTCATTGCACACTTATTGCTTGCATTCCACACAAAGACAAACGGGCGCCACTCGCCCGCAACTGGAGAAAGATTATAGCACCGCCCCCCAGGTGAGCCAAGAATATCGGCATTGGTCGCTGCGTCTATCCCTGCGGCATTCCCCAATATCCCAAAAGAAATCCAAAGTATCCCAAGTTGGTGAGCGGGTGAGAGGGTGAGGGGGTGATGTCTTCTGATTTATCCCAAGTAACCCAATTGGGATAATTTCCCAATCCCACTCACCCACTCACTTCAAGTCCCCCTACTTCAAAATATAGCGCGTCCCCCGCTTGTCGCCGATCTTGAGCAGCAGCGCGCGGTTCACCAGATCCGCCAGGTCGAGACGCAGCGTTTCCGGCCCGACGTGCGGGCAGAGTGTGCGGTAGTCGCTGTTGCTGATCGAGCCGTGCTGCTGGATGTACTCCAGCGCCTTGAGCTGCCGCTCGTTCATGTTGCTCTCCCAGCTTTGCCCGCTGAGCAGCAGATTGCGCTTGTTGTAGAGCGTCACCATGAAGCGGTGCGGCTTGGCGTCGAAGACCGGCGGCTGCAAGCCATTCTTGGCCATCAGTTCGATCATCATGTCCACGCCCAGGCCCAATTCCTCGATGTAGCGCCAGTAGTAGAGCGCGTTGACAATGCGCGGGTTGCGGCTGTAATGCTCCTCGACGATGTTTTCCAGCGTGATGTGTGCGGGCAGACCGCCAGGGCTGATAATCTCCAGCCGGTCGGTGTACATGCGGATTTCGACGCCGCGCCCGGTGAGCCGGTAGTCGCGGTGGCAGATGGCGTTGACCAGCGCCTCGCGCACCACCAGGTCAGGATACTCCAACTCCTCGACCCGCTGCAGACCGCGCACCACGGCGCGCTTGTCCATCTCCTGCACCACGACGCCAAACGAGCGCTCGATGATCTCCGGCAGGGGGCCGACGAACTCCTCGCGGCGCCCATAGCCAAGATTCCCATCCGGGCCACGCGGTTCGGTGTCCGGAAACTTGACGAAGACTGCGCGGGCGTGGGGCATGAACAACTGCGGCTCGCGGCCAAACAGCAGCAAGCCGCTGACGGTCGGCACGCCATCTTCGGTCAGCGCGCCGATCTGCTGCAGCAGCTTGTCTTTGGGAAGGATGCTGCGCGTGGGGCTGCGCCGCTGGCGGCGCTCCAGGTACTGCTCGATGACATCTTCGTCCAGGTCGTCGCGGGTGGCGCCGGGCACCGGCTGCACTTCAAAATTCTCAGCGGAGCGGTTGGACAGCAGGCGGTCAATCTCCAGATCGTCGGCCGGCGCATTCTCGGCGCCCCGGCGCACCAGCACCCGCCCATCCGCCAGCCGATGCACGCGGTTGGAGCGTTCGACGCTGAGCATCACGATCGCGCCGCCGGGCGCCTGTTCCTGCTGCCACTGCGTCTTCACCGGCGGCCGGCACAGCCGCTCCGCTGCCATGACCGCATCGCCGGCCTCGTCGCTCGTAAAGATGGTGCCCAGGCGGCCGTCAGGGTTGGCGCCCAGCACCAGCGTGCCGCCCTCGCTGTTGGCCAGGGCGACCAGCGTCTCGGCAATCAGTTCCGGCTCGGCGTCGGGCACGAAGGCCAGCCGCTGGCCAGGCTTTTGGTGAAGGTAACTCGTCGGCATCAGTCAGCTTTCGCGCAGCGCGTCTGGCTCAGTCCTGCGCCGCGGCCAGTTCATCGACCAGGTCGCCGTCCATTTCGCCGGCCAGACCGCCGTCATCGGCGTCGGCGTCGCCCAGGTCGCTGCCATTGGCGCCGTTGATGGCAACATCCAGCGGCGTGTCGCCGCCGACATCGACGCCCCGGTTCAGGTCTTCATAGGTGAGCACCGCCACTGCAGCCACCGCGTCGCCGTTTTGCAGGTTCATGATGCGCACCCCCCGGGTGGCGCGGCCCATCTTGCTGATGCCATTGACATCGGTGCGCAGCATGATGCCGTTGCTGGACATCAGCGTGATGTCGTCGCCCGGGTGCACGACGCGCGCCCCCACGATTCTGCCGATCTCGTCGAGGCGGTCGATGTCGGTGGTGAGGATGCCCTGGGTGTTGCGCCCCTTCACCGAATATTCGGCCAGATCGACCCGCTTGCCCCAGCCTCGTTCGTGCACCACCAGCAGTTCGCCGTTGGGCACCACGACTTCCAGCCCGACGATGAGATCGTCGTTGAGCAGGCGCATCGCCATCACACCGCCGGCGGTGCGTCCCATCGCCCGCACCGTGCGTTCGGCAAAGCGCGACGCCTTGCCGTTGCGCGTGACGATCAGGAAATCCTGCTGGCCGCTGGTCAGCTTGGCAAAGTCGAGCGAGTCGCCCTCGTCCAGGTTCATGGCAATCAACCCGACGGAACGGATGTTGGCAAACGCGCTGGCTTCCACCCGCTTGATGCGCCCGTGGCGCGTCAGCAGCGTGATAAAATTCGCCGCCTCGAAGTCCGGCACGATCAACATGCTGGCCACGCTCTCGTCGGACTGGAAGCTCAGCAGGTTGGCGATGTGCTGGCCGCGGGCAGTGCGCCCGCCCTCGGGCAACTCGTAGACGCGGCTGCTGTAGACGCGCCCCTTGTTCGTGAAGAAGAGGATGTGGTCGAGCGTGCGGGCAAAGAGCAGTTCGATGACTTCATCCTCGCCGCGCGTGGTCATGCCCTTCTTGCCGCGCCCACCGCGATTCTGATTCTGGAAGACATCGGCGGGCATACGCTTGATGTAGGAGTTGGCGCTGTAGCTGATCAGCACATTCTCCTGGGAGATCAGGTCTTCTTCGTTGAATTCGCCGTTGGCGTCGTGCACGATCATCGTGCGCCGTGCATCGCCATACTTGTCCTTGAGCATGAGGATGTCGGAACGCACCAGACCGCGCACCTTCTCCGGGTCCGCCAGCAGTTCCTCATAGTACGCGATGCGCGCCATGATCTCCTGGTACTCGTCCTCGATCTTCTGGCGTTCGAGTGCGGCCAGACGGCGCAGTTGCAAATCCAGGATCGCCTGCGCCTGCACCTGGCTGAGGCCGAAGCGCTCCATCAGCGCGGTGCGCGCGGCGTCGGCGCTGTCGCTCTGGCGGATGGTGCGGATCACCTCGTCGAGGAATTCCAGCGCGATGCGCAACCCTTCGAGGATGTGCGCCCGTTCGCGCGCTTTGGCCAGTTGGAAGCGGGTGCGCCGCGTGAGCACCTCCATGCGGTGCTCGACGTAGACCACCAACGCGCGGCGCAGGCTCAGCGTCACCGGCTCGTTGTTGACCAGCGCCAGCATGTTGACGCTGAAAGAACCTTGCAACTGCGTGTGCTTGAAGAGGCGATTGCGCACCTTCTTGGGCGCAGCGCCCCGCTTCAGTTCGATCACGATGCGCATGCCGCGGCGGTCGGATTCGTCGCGAATGTCGCTGATCTGGTCGAGCCGGCCCTCGCGCACCAACTCGGCCATCTTCTCGATCAGGGTCGATTTGTTGACCTGATAGGGAATCTCGGTGACGATGATGGCGAAACGCCCGTTGCGCGTCTCCACGATGTTCGTCTGCGCACGCACGATGACGCGCCCGCGGCCCGTCGCCAGCGCCTGCTTGATGCCTTCGGTGCCTAGGATGATGCCGCCCGTGGGAAAATCGGGTCCTTTGACGAACTGCATCAGTTCTTCCAGGCCGATATCGTTGTGGCGCGGCCAGTTGTCGATCATGAAGACGATGGCGTCGGCCAGTTCGCTCAGGTTGTGGGGTGGCGAATTGGTGGCCATGCCCACGGCAATGCCGCTGGTGCCGTTCGCCAGGAAGTTCGGCAGCATCGCCGGCAGCACCATTGGCTCCTGGAGGCTGTCGTCGAAATTGGAGGTCCAGTCCACCGTATCCATTTCGATGTCCTGGAGCATCGGGTCGGCAATGCGCGCCAGGCGGGCTTCGGTGTAACGCATGGCCGCCGGGCTGTCGCCGTCGATGGAGCCAAAGTTGCCCTGGCCGTCGACCAGCGGGTAGCGCAGGCTGAAGTCCTGGGCCATGCGCGCCATGGCGTCGTAGATGGCGCCGTCGCCGTGGGGGTGATACTTGCCGAGCACCTCGCCGACGATACGCGCGCTCTTCTTGTAGGGCGATCCCGGGTTCAGCCCCATGTCGTGCATGGCGTAGAGGATGCGGCGGTGCACCGGCTTGAGGCCGTCGCGTGCGTCGGGCAGTGCGCGCGCGACGATCACGCTCATGGCGTAGTCGAGATACGCCGCACGCATCTCGTGCTCGATCAGCACGGAGCGGACATTGCCGATGTCCGAGTTGTAACCGTTGGCGCCATTGGCGCCGCTGTCGCCGCCAAAGTCGCCAGTCAGGCCATCGCCGCCGGTCGCTGCCGCGGCGGCCGACGGCTGCTCATCGTCCAATACGCCGTCGTCGATGGGTTCCTGTTGTTCGTCCATGCACCACTCCTACAAGTCGCTGTGAAACCAGATTATCCCCGCGATTATACCCGATCGCAGGCGATTATCCCAACCGCGGCATGGAACAAATGTACACAAATTTTGGTGCGTTACATCATCCACAGATGACCCAAGATTACGCAGAAGCACGGACAGCAAAGCTGTGCCATCTGCACAATCTGTGGAAGGTCTTTTCGCTGAGGGTTGTGGACTGTATTTGTGGGGATAGGCTTGCGCGTCGGCGCGGCGCATCGCCGCAGATGTACAGGGTTACGCGCACTGGGTCACTGCGGCAGGGTCGGCCGGCGCGCCGTTGCCAGTGTAGTGGCTGCTGGTGACCGGCGCGCCGCTGTGCTGGCTATAGGCGCGGCAGCCGACGATGAACTGTTCACGCCAGCCGTGGGGTGTCTGTTCACGCCAGTCGCCGGCGGCCGCTTCGACAAAATTGTAGAACAGGTTCGTGCTCATCTGGTCGGTCTTGGCCAGTTCTTCAGGATGCCACTGCACGCCCACGGCAAAGGGCAGCGCCGGCGCCTCCAGCGCCTCGGGCAGGCCATCTTCCGCACGCGCAACCACCCGCAGCCCAAAGCCGACGCGATGGATGCCCTGGTGGTGCATCGAGTTCACCTCATGCTTGCGCCCCATCGCCTGCGCCAGCCGGCTGTCCGGCTCCACCGCCACCTGATGGCTGATGCGATAGCGCTCGAAGCTCGGCGGGAAATAGTCGTGCTTGTCGAGTTCGGGGAATTCGCTGTGCAGGTCCTGCACCAGCGAGCCGCCGCAGGCCACGTTGATCATCTGCACGCCGCGGCAAACGCCCAGCACCGGCATCCCTGTTTCGATGGCCCAGCGCGTCAGCAGCAGCTCGGTACGGTCGCGCTCCTTGTCGGTGGCGCCCAGCAGTGGATGACGCTCCTCGCCGTAGTTGCTCGGGTCGATGTCCTCGCCGCCGGGCAAAAAGACGCCATCGAGCCGCTCGAAAATGCCGCGCAACGACGCCTCACTCATGTGCAGCGGAATCATCACCGGCAGTGCGCCCAGCGCTTCCAGCGACCGCACATAGGTCTGGTTCATGATGAACAGGTTCAGGCCAAAGAAGCGCTGCGACTTCTCGCGCCCCATGGTGACGCCGATCAGCGGGCGCTTCAGGATCGGCTGGCCGTCCAGTTCAACGAGCACAGATTGGTTGCGGAGATCACGGTTCATGCGGTTTCAACTCAACTTGATGGTACTGGTGGGCCTGAATAGCCCACTGGCGCGGCGTGCTGTGTGTTTCGTCTCGCCACGCCGCACGCAATTCGTGACACGAGACCATTGGCCAACTAACACCCCAGTTAAAGACAAATATACACGAACTCGACCCTGGACAGAAATTTCGCAGCGAAACGACTCGGTTCTAAAGTGTGTTGGTGAAG
>JAPKMV010000242.1 GCA_026645635.1 Caldilineaceae bacterium | reverse complement strand
GGAGGCGTGCCGGCAGCATTTCGGGGGCGATGTCGTTGCGCTGCCCTGCCGCACGTTCGAGGAGATTTTCGACGCGGTGGACAGCGGCGCGGCTGACTTCGGCGCGGTGCCGGTGGAGAACTCCACCGCGGGCAGCATCAACAAGTCCTTCGACCTGCTGCTGGAACATGACCTCAAGGTGCATGGGGAAATCCTGCTGCGGGTGCGCCACAACCTGCTCGCACCGCCGGGCTATACCTGGCCGATCACCCAGGTGCGCAGCCATCCCCAGGCGCTGGCGCAGTGCGAGAGCTACCTGAATCGCCACAAGTACGCGGCGGTGCCCTGGTACGACACCGCCGGCAGCGCTAAGGATCTGGCCGCCAACCCGGTGGAGGGTGTGGCCGTGATCGCCAGCCGGCTGGCCGCGCAGGTCTACGGGCTGGAGATCGTGGACGAGGGCATCGAGGACATGCCCAACAACTACACCCGCTTTTTTGTAGTCGGGCGCGGGGAGCCGCAGCCGGCGTCGCGCTGCAAGACCTCGCTGGTCTTCGCGGTGCCCAACACGCCCGGCTCGCTCTACCACGCGCTGGGTGAACTGGCCACCCGCAACGTCAACATGACCAAGCTCGAAAGCCGCCCGCGGCGCAATCGCCCCTGGCAGTATGTGTTTTATGTAGACCTAGACGGCCACTGGCAGGACAGCAACGTCAGCGCCGCTGTCGTCGGGCTGCTGAGCCGCGCCGCCTTCGTCAAGCTGTTGGGCAGCTACCCCGCCGCACAGCCGCTGGAATCGAACGGCGTCAACGGCCAGGCGGAGCTGTTGCAAATATGAGAATTGATCTGACGCAGAGACGCGAAGATGCAGAGGAACGCAGAGACTTGCCTTTGTGCTTTTCTCGCAGTTATTCCTCTGCGCCTCCGCGCCTCTGCGTCAAAAAAGTATGTGCGAACGTCACCGAGAATTGTGTCATCACCAGGAGGAACCGATGATTGTCGTCATGAAACCGGGAGCGACCGCCGCCGAGATCGGCGCCGTGATCCGCAAAGCCGAATCGCTCGGCTGCAAGACCCACCCCATCTACGGGGACAACCGCACGGTCGTGGCGCTGGTCGGCGACCTGACCCGCCTCACCCGCGAGACCTTCGACCAGATGGACGGCGTCCTGCAGACGATGCGCATCCAGGAGCCGTACAAGCTGCTCAGCCGCACGACGCGGCCCGACAACACCATCATCGACATCGCCGAGGGACGCGTGCGCGTCGGCGGTGAGGCGGTGGTGGTAATGGCCGGCCCGTGCAGCGTGGAGGGCCGCAGCCAGATCATCGAGATCGCGCACGCGATCAAGGAAGCCGGCGCCACGGTGCTGCGCGGCGGCGCCTTCAAGCCGCGCACCAGCCCGTATGATTTTCAGGGGCTGGGGCTGAAGGGGCTGGAGTACCTGGCCGACGCCCGCGCCGCCACCGGCCTGCCGGTGATCACCGAAGTGATGCGCGAGGAGCAGGTGCAGATGGTGGCGGAATACGCCGACATCCTCCAGATCGGCGCGCGCAACATGCAGAATTACGGCCTGCTCCAGGCGGTGGGCAAGCAGCAGAAGCCGGTCATGCTCAAGCGCGGCATCAGCGGCACGATCCGCGAGCTGCTGATGTGCGCCGAGTACATTGTGAGCAACGGCAACTACAATGTGCTCCTCTGCGAGCGGGGCATCCGTACCTACGAGACGGCGACGCGCAACACCTTCGACCTGAACGCGGTGCCCGTGCTCAAGCAGCAGACGCATCTGCCGGTGGTGGCGGATCCGTCCCACGGCACCGGTCTACGCGAGCTGGTGCCCGCCATGAGCCGCGCCGCAGTGGCCGCGGGCGCCGACGCGCTGATCCTGGAGGTGCATCCCGACCCGGACAACGCCGTGAGCGATGGGCGCCAGAGCCTGACGCTGGAGGAGTTCGCCACACTCATGCAGAGCTTGCGCCGCGTGGCGGAAGCAGTGGACAGGACGATCGCCGCGCCGGAGATGGTGTTGGCGTGAGAAGAGATTGAGGGATTGGGAGATTAGGAGACTAGAGATTAGAGATTGGAGATTTGGGTCCGGGACGTAATCCCCCAATCCCTCAATCTCCCAATCTCTTAATCTCTAATCTCCAATCTCCACCAAAACCAGGAGACCAACTATGATCATCGTAATGAAATCCCATGCAGCGCCGAAGGAAATCGAGGATGTTGTCAAGCGGGTGGAGGAGCTGGGGTACAAGATTCACTTGAGCCGCGGCGAGGCGCGCACGATCATCGGGGTGATCGGCGCCGACGAACATCTGATCGCCAACTCCACCTTTGAAGTGATGGACGGGGTCGAACGCACCATGCGCGTCATGCAGCCCTACAAGATGGCCAGCCGCGACTTCTCGGCCAGCGACACGGTCATCGAGGTAGGCGGCGTGCCGATTGGCTGCAAACGCATCGTGGTGATGGCCGGGCCTTGCAGCGTCGAGAGCCGGGAGATGATCCTGGAGACGGCGCATCTGGTCAAGGCTGCGGGCGCAACGGTGCTGCGCGGCGGCGCGTTCAAGCCGCGCTCCAGCCCCTACAGCTTCCAGGGCCTGGGCGAAGAAGGTCTCAAGTACCTGGCCGAGGCGCGCGAGCAGACCGGCCTGCCCATCATCACCGAGGTGATGAGCACCGACGACGTGGAACTGGTGGGCGAGTACACTGACATCTTCCAGGTCGGCGCGCGCAACATGCAGAACTACTCGCTGCTCAAGGTGCTGGGGAAACAGCGTAAGCCGGTCTTCCTCAAGCGCGGCATGAGCGGCACGATCCAAGAACTGCTGATGAGCGCCGAGTACATCCTGGCCGGCGGCAACATGCAGGTGATGCTCTGCGAGCGGGGCATCCGCACCTACGAGACGGCGACGCGCAACACCTTCGACATCAACGCCATTCCGGTGCTCAAGGAACAGTCGCACCTGCCGGTGGTGGCCGACCCGTCGCACGGCACGGGCATGTGGCAGTACGTGGCGCCCGTGGCCAAAGCCGCCGTGGCCGCCGGCGCCGATGCGCTGATGATCGAGGTGCATCCCAACCCCGCCCGCGCCTGGAGCGACGGCGCGCAGAGCCTGACGCCGGAGCGCTTTGCGAAGCTGATGGCAGATCTGCGGCTGATCGCGGCGGCGGTGGGGAGGGAGATTTGAGATTGGAGATTGGAGATTAGAGATTAGGCGATTGGGAGATTGAGTGATTGGGCGATTGCAGTCCAATCTCATAATCTCACAATCTCATAATCTCCAATCTCTAGTCTCCAATCTCCCTCCGAGACGTTATGACCAAACCACTCCAAGACTGTTCCGTCGCCGTGGTCGGGCTGGGGCTGATGGGCGCGAGCCTCTGCCTCGACCTGAAATCGAGCCAGCTCTGCCGGGAGGTGCGCGGGGTGGCGCGGCGCACGCAGACGGTGCTCGACGCCTTCTTCGCCCACGCCGTGGACCTGGCCACCAATGATCTGCAGACCGGCATCCTCGGCGCGGACATCGTGATCCTGGCCACGCCGGTGCGCACGATTGTGAGCACGCTGGAGGAGATCGGCCCGCGGCTCTGGCCGGGCGCGCTGGTGATGGACATGGGCAGCACGAAGGCTGACATCTGCGCGGCGATGGCGCACCTGCCTGCGGGCGTGCAGCCGGTGGGCGGCCATCCCATGTGCGGCAAAGAGACGGCGGGCTTCGAGGCGTCGGAGTGCGGCCTCTACCGCAACGCGACGTGGGTGCTCTCGCCGCTGCCGCGCACCAGCCCGGAGGCGCTGGCGCTGGCCGCGGAACTGGCGCAGGCGGTCGGCGCGCGGCCCGTCGTGCTGGAGGCGGCGCGCCATGACCGGCTGGTGGCCAGCATCAGCCACCTGCCCTTCCTGCTCGCCAGCGCGCTCACCGCCGCAGTGGCCGAGGTCGGCGCGGACGACCCCACCGTGTGGGAGTTGGCCGCGGGCGGCTTCCGCGACACGAGCCGCGTGGCCGCCAGCGACACGCAGATGTTTCTGGACATCCTGCTGACGAATCGCGCGGCGGTGCTGGCGCAGATCGACAGCTTCGACCGGCATCTGCACCAGGTGCGGGCGCTGCTTGAACAGGCGGATGAGCCGGGGCTGCGTGCGAAATTGGGGGAATCGCAGCGGGCGCGGGCGGGATGGCGGAAGCAGTAGGGAAGATAATTGTCAATTGTTGATTGTCAATTGTTGATTGTTAATTGCTGGTACGGAGGTGATGAGGTGGCGAAGGGAGACGATATTCAGGAGCGGCTGATCGATTTCGCTGTGCGCGTGCTGAAAGTGTGTGATCATTTGCCGGCATCCGCAGCGGGGAAGCATGTTGGCAACCAGTTGTTGCGCAGTGGCACAGCGCCGGCTGCTCATTACGCTGAAGCAAGAGGCGCCGAGAGCACCGCCGATTTCATTCACAAGTTGAAGATCTGTCTCAAAGAATTGAACGAGACCCAAGTCTGGCTTCAGATCGCCAGCAAGAGCAATATGATCGCGGCAGAGAAACTTGCCGACCTTCAGAGCGAATGCATCTCCCTGGCCAAGATCACCAACACCAGCATCACCACAGCTCGCGCCTCCCTCACACCGGCAAAATCCATTCGCGAGGAAGACGCCCTTCCCTACTGCACAGACACCACCAGCCAACCATCTGTAATTAACAATCAACAATTAACAATTGACAATTGACATTTACCCATGACACACATCACCATCAATCCAGGCTCCACCCTCATCGGTCGCTGCACCGTGCCCGGCGACAAGTCGATCTCGCACCGCGCGGTCATGTTCGGCAGCATCGCTGATGGCGCAACGCACGTGCGCAACTTCCTCGACGGGGGCGATTGCCGTTCCACTGTCAGCGTGATGCGCCAGTTGGGCGTGCAGATCGACGTGATCACGCCGACCGAACTGATCGTCCACGGCCGCGGCATCGACGGCCTGCAGGAACCGGGCGACGTGCTGGACTGCGGCAACTCCGGCACGACGATCCGCATGTTGACCGGGCTGCTGGTCGGGCAGCAGTTCGTCAGCTTCCTCAACGGCACTGCGCAGATTCGCCGCCGGCCCATGGGCCGCATCGCCCGCCCGCTGCGCGGCATGGGCGCGGACATCGTGGGCCGCCAGAACGGCGAGTACGCGCCGCTGGCGATCCGCCCGGCGCGGCTGCGCGGCATGGAATACACCATGCCCGTGGCCAGCGCCCAGGTCAAGAGCTGCCTACTCCTGGCCGGCCTCTACGCCCACGACCTCACGGTGGTCATCGAGCCTGGCCCGGCGCGCGACCACACCGAACGGATGCTCGCCGCGATGGGCGCGCCGGTGCATGTCTACGGGCGCAAAGTGACCAGTGAACGCCCGACGACGCCGCTCAAGGCGCTGGACCTCACCGTGCCGGGCGACCCGTCGTCGGCGGCCTTTCTGCTGGTGGCCGGCGCCATCACGCCGGGCAGCCACATCACCGTGGCCGGCGTGGGCGTCAACCCGACGCGCACCGGCATCGTGGAGGCGCTGCAAGCGATGGGCGCGGCGATCACCTTCCACAACGTGCGCGACGAGGGCGGCGAGCCGGTGGCCGACATCGAAGTGCAGTACAGCGAACTGCGCGGGACGACCTTTGGCGGCGAACAGATCGTCACCATGATCGACGAACTGCCGGTGCTGGCCGTCGCGGCCACGCAAGCGCGCGGTCGCACGGTTGTGCGCGACGCCCACGAACTGCGCGTCAAGGAGACCGACCGCATCGCCACCACCGTCAGCGAGCTGCGCAAGCTGGGCGCGCGCATCGAGCCGACCGACGACGGCTTTATCATCGACGGGCCGACGCAGTTGACCGGCGCGTCGGTGGAAGCACACGAGGATCACCGCCTGGCCATGGCGATAACCGTGGCCGGCCTCGTCGCCAAGAAATCTACGGTG
>JAPKMV010000241.1 GCA_026645635.1 Caldilineaceae bacterium | reverse complement strand
TCTACGGCATCGCCGATTTTGCCCGGCTGGAAGGCTTCACCCCGCGGCCCCATGACGGCTACATCGTAGGCACCATTGGCGATGCGTCCAAGCTGCATCCCGATTTTGTAGCGATGAGCGCGGCGGTCAACATCGCTGAGGCGCGCTTCGTCGTCTGCGACGCGGGCGGCGAAGCGTTGCAGCAACAGACCCGGTCTCTGGGCGCAGCGGATCGCTTCGAGTTCCCCGGCTACGTGGAGGACATTCGCACGGTGCTGGAACGGTGCGACGTCTACGGCTACCCGCTCCATGCCCAGACCTACGCCACCAGCGAAAAGGCGCTCCAGGAGGCCATGTGGGTCGGTGTGCCGCCAGTGGTCTTCCCTCACGGCGGGGTGCGTTATCTGGTGGAGGATGGCGTCACCGGGCTGGTGGTGGAGAATCCGGCGGAGTACACAGCGGCCATCGAATGGCTGCACCGCAACCCGCACGAGCGCCGGCGTTTGGGCCGCAACGCCCAAGAGTTCGCCCGCCGCGCCTTCGATCCCCAGGTTGCGGTCAGCCAGTTGGCCGAAATCTTCGAGACCCTGATGGCCCAGCCCAAGCGGCTGCGCGCCTGGCCCGACCATGGTGCAACCCCCGCCGAATGGTTCGTGGCCGCGCTGGGCGACCACGCCGGCCCCTTTGCCGTCAGCTTGAGGGAGAACCCTGGTCCACGCCGGGACGCGGCGGAGGCGGAGATCGCAGCCGTCTCCGACTTTTTGCTCCACTACGAAGGGGGCCTCATCCATTACCGCAATCGCTGGCCCGAAGACCCGTATCTGCGCCTTTGGACCGGGCTGGCCCTGGCGCACCGGGGCGACAGCGAGCGCGCCGAGCAGGAATTCCGGGCCGCTGCCGCACTGGGCAGGATCGCGCCGACACCCTGGCCCTGACAATGGGGCAATGGAAGGAGATAAGGATAAGGTGTCTTTGACGAGATCATTCAGTTAGAGCAAGTGCTTCC
This sequence comes from Caldilineaceae bacterium, assembly GCA_026645635.1. Classification (GTDB taxonomy): domain Bacteria; phylum Chloroflexota; class Anaerolineae; order Caldilineales; family Caldilineaceae; genus Fredericiella. Next base: position 4,951 of record JAPKMV010000241.1, on the reverse strand, counting down.
CAAGCCGCATCTCAATAAACTAACATGTATGCTGCACTCGCCATTCGAGCATACGATCTTTCTGGATACCGACACCTTCGTCTGTGGCGATTTTTCAGAGTTGTTTGATTTGCTCGATCACTTTGACATCGCCATGTCCCATGATCGCACATAGGGGCTGGTTACACTTACTCGAGCCACACGGCGACTCTGTTCCGGCCTGGGCCTGCTTTCGTCAAGAGGATCGCGCAACGCAGCATTGGGATACTTCGAAAAGAAGGGTTCCTAAAAGGCTTCAAACATCTTCTCGAAAAGATCTTGTCCAGGTAACTCTCACGTCCGTTGAGCATCCAGCTTTGGGGCCAACGACCGCCAGATCCTGACCACGATTGCCCTGCCTTCATCCGTGCCCTTTATCCTGGCCGGAGTGCGGCTGGGTGTGGGGCGCGGGCTGGTGGGCGTGGTCGTCGGCGAGTTGATCGCCGCGCAGGCCGGCATCGGCCACATGATGAGCATTGCCGGCGCGACCTTCCAGACCTCCAAACTTATGGGGTCACTTCGCTTTGCGTCGCTTTGCCGTCTCAGTCTGCCTCCCCCTCGTTCTTGCGCGCCGCCAGATATGCACGCAGCGCCGCCACTGGATCGGTCGCCGTCTCCAGCAGATCACGGTAGTGGAAGAAGAGCAGAGCCAGCATCGGCTTCTGGTCGCGTTCCTCCGGCGTCATCTGGTCATAGCCTGCTTCGTACCATCGCACCACGTCGTGCAGGAAGCGCTCCACCTGCCATCGCTCACGCCGTTCGGCCACGCGCTTGGCGTACTGGTCGTGATACCAGAGCAGCAGCCGCTCGAAGGAGAAGCTGCGCAACTGGGCTTCCGCCGCCGGCAGGTCCAGGGCGACATCCACCAGGATGCCGCGATAGACGACGAAATAGACGAACTGCTGGTCGATGGCGCGGCACGCGTCGCAGTAGAGACCCTCGCGCACGATGCGCAGTTCTTCGGCATGACCCACGCAATCGCCGATGCGAAAGTCATCGAGCAGGCACTCGAAGGCTTTGGTCTGTGTCGTTGCAATCGGCGCCTGGCAGACGGCGCAGGTTAGCGGCTGCTCGAAGTGGATGGTGTCAAACATGCCCATGATGGTGTCCTCCGGTGTAGAACACGGATCAGCAGAATGAACGGATGGCCCTCATCTGCCGGTCATAGAAGCTCGCGTAGTTGCTCACCTGAGACTCCAATGTCGCGGATGATTTTGCGCAGCGTACCACTGGGAATTGTCTTTCCAGCATGAATCGAGACGATAGTCCAACGCCCATCGGGGTGACGGTAGGTGGCATGGCTACCCGACTGGCGGATGCGCTGGAAGCCGAGTTGTTCCAAAACACGCACCATCTGGCGCGCATTCACGACCGGGAGTTTGTCGGACATGGCTACACAGTCACCGTTACGTAATCCTGGATCGGCACTGGATCACCGACCGCCAGCCGCGATTCGATGACAAGCTGAATAGCGTCACGAATGTTGATCAACGCTTCTTCGTAGGTCTCGCCGTCCGTATAGCAACCCGGCAGCATAGGGCATTCTGCGAGATAGACGTTTTCGGCTGGATCGTACTCGATGACGACAGGGAATTGATATTGACGCATGCACCAACCTCCAATCAACCATACCCAACTACGCCTTGATTATAGCATCTGTGGGATTTCCCATGATAAAGGCAGATCAAATCCGATCCCTCCATGAATCCGCTGTAGTTACATCATCCTGCATGCCGCCCCTCTTCCACCACTACCGCCTGCCCCAGCGCGGCCAGCGTCGCCAGGAGTTCGACCACGGGTGTAGAGCGCTTGCCCGCCGGCCCCGGGAACGCTGCGGTGCGCTCCGCGGCGCTTGATGCACGCCAGCGGGCGATGAAAGCGTCCGGGTCGGGTGTGGGATCGGTGGTTGGCATGACGGCAAGTATACTACAGGACGTAAGGCCATCCATTTCGAGTCTGAAAGATCGCGATGTGGTACACTGTGTTTACCTACACCAGTGTGCGCGGCGCGTCCGCGCCATCTCCAGGAGGAGAAGATTCGATGGCCGGGAAGAAACTGCAAGGACAGGTGGCAATCGTCACCGGCGGCGGGCGGGGCATCGGCGCGGCAGCGGCGGCGCGGCTGGCCGCAGCGGGCGCCAATGTCGTGCTGACCGCACGCAGCGAGGAGGAGATCGAGGCAGTGGCCGCGCGGCTGCGCCAGGCCAAGGGCCGCGCCATCGCCGTGCCCGGCGACATCACCGACCCGGAGGTGGTGGAGGAGATCGTCGAGTCGGCGCTCGATCAGTTCGGGCGGGTCGACATCGTGGTCAACAACGCCGGGGTGATCTGGCCGCTGGAAGAGACCGCGGACGCCGACCCCGACGAATGGACCTACAACATCGCCACGAACCTGATCGCACCCTTCCTGCTGGTGCGCAACGTGCTGCCGCTGATGCACGACCAGGGCTACGGCCGCATCCTCAATGTCAGCAGCGATGCGGCTTTCACGCCGGTCTCCGGGGCCAGCGCCTACTGCGCAGCCAAGGCGGGGCTGGACATGTTCACCCGCGTGCTGGCGCAGGAATTGGCCGGCAGCCGCGTGACGGTCAACACCCTCTATCCGGGGCATGTGGATACGGCCATGCAGGAGGACATCCGCAGCGTGGACACCACCGGCACGCGCCTCGACACGACCTGGTTCCACGACATTCACGCTCGGGGGGAACTGGCGAACCCGACGCGCATCGCCGACCTCATCTACTGGCTGGTGGGGCCGTGGAGCCGCACTCGCAACGGTGAATTCTTCAACGCCGGTGATGCCGCGTGGGCGGCGCAGGTCGCCCACGATCTCGGCTGAAAGAAATTAGGGCCGATCACAACGAAATCAATGCCGTCCTGGTGGCGCCGATCGGTCGTCGCTGCCACCTTCAGGAGCGCAACGCAGCAGTGAGGGGATCGCATGATGATTGACATCCGCACGCTTGCCGTTGTCGTGGGTCTGGTCCAAGTCACCGCGCTGGCCACCCAATATTGGCTGAACCGCGGTCTCCCCGGCCAGGGCTGGTGGGTGCTGGGGACGGCAGCCTGGTCAGCCGGCTTTGTGTTGAACCTGCTGCGCGAGGCGCCGGGCGTGGGGACGCTGGCGATTGTCGGCAACAACCTCTGTTTTATCAGCGGGCTGGCTTTGCTGCACGTGGGCATGCAGCGCTTTTTGGGTCAGCGCGAGCGGACCAGAGCGCTGATCGCATTCTGCAGCGCGTTCACGCTGATTGCCTTCTATTTCACCTACATCGACGAGAATTTTGCCATGCGCAGCCTGAACTTCTGGGTGGGCATGGCCGTGATGTGTCTGGTGATTGCCCGCGGCCTGTGGCTGCACCGGCGCCAGCCTTTCCGCGGCGCCATCAACTATCTCATGGGCGTCTTCTTTGTGAGCGGCCTGGCGCTGGCCGCACTGGCGCCGACCGTCTTGATCAATCAGGTGGGCGACAGTGTTTTCTCGCCCACCGCTGCGCTGATCGTGACCTATTTCACTGCCCTCATTCTCTGCACTATGTGGACGCTGGGGGTGGTCATTCTGGTCAACCAACGCCTGAATCTGGCGCACAGTGAGATTGCCGAAAGCCGGGAACGCATCTTCAACACCAGCCCCGATGGCATTCTCGTCACCCGTCTGGAAGACGGCCTGGTGGTCGAAGTCAACGATGGCTTCTCTGCTTTGACCGGTTTCACCCGCTCGGACGTCGTCGGGAACACCACCATCGGCCAGAATCTGTTCAAGCACCCGGCTGACCGCGACCTGATCGTCACGGCGATCAAGCAGCAGGGCATCTGCAAAAACCTGGAACTCCCCCTCTTGCGCCAAGATGGCAGCGAGTATGTCGGCATGGTCTCCGCTCGCAGCATCGACCTGCGGGGCGTCCCCCATCTCATCAGCGTGGTGCGCGACATCACCGAGCGCAAACAGGCGGATGAACTGCTCCAGGTGCGGCTGCGGCTGATCGAGTTTGCCGCCAGCCATTCGCTGGCCGAGCTGCTGGAAGCCACGTTGAACGAAGTCGAACAGCGCACCAATAGCTGCATCGGCTTTCTGCATTTTGTCGAGGCGGATCAGATCACCCTTTGGCTCCAGGCGTGGTCCACCCGGACGAAACAGGAGTTCTGCAAGGCCGAAGGCGAAGGCGCCCACTACCCCATTGCGGAGGCCGGCGTCTGGGTGGACTGTGTGGTTGAGCGCAAGCCTGTCATCCACAACGACTATGCATCGCTACCGCACCGCAAGGGCTTGCCGCCCGGCCACGCAGAAATTGTGCGCGAACTGGTCGTGCCCATCCTGCGCGAGAACTTGGTGGTTGCCATCCTGGGCGTCGGCAACAAACCCCACCCTTACACTCCGGCCGATGTCGATGTCGTGAGCTACCTGGCCGATGTCGCCTGGGAGATCACCGTGCGCAAACGCGCCGAGGAGGCGCTCAAAGCAAGCGAAGAAAACTATCGCAGCCTGGTCGAGACCTCCGACAGCGCCATCGCCGCGCTGAATCGGGACGGGCAGATTCTCTATGCCAATCCCGTCAGTCTGCACATCTGGGACGATCCTGGGCTGGTCGGCAAGACGCTGCATGACCTTTTTCCAGAGGAGATGGCAGATCGCTTTCACACCGTCGTTCGCAGAGTGATCGACGAACAGATCGTCGACCTGAACGAACTCCAGTTGACGATCCGGGGCGCAGCGATGTGGTTCCGCGTGAGCATGACGCCGATCAAAAACAGTGATGGGAGCGTGAAAGTCCTCTTGCTGAGTGCGATGAACATCACCGAACGAAAGCGCACTGAGGCGGCGCTGGCGGCGGCCAAAGAAGCTGCCGAGGCGGCCAACCGCGCCAAGAGCCAGTTTCTGGCCAACATGAGCCACGAGCTGCGCACGCCCCTCAACGCCATTTTGGGCTTCTCC
>JAPKMV010000240.1 GCA_026645635.1 Caldilineaceae bacterium | reverse complement strand
TGACCTGGCGGCAAAAGGCGGCGACCCGCGCCAGGGGCATCCCCGCTTCCGCGGCGGCGCCGGCGATCTTTTCCGCCAGCACCGTCGCGCCGACGCCGCGTCGCCCCGCCGTGAAGAGACTGTCGCGCACGGCCACGTCGTCGTCGATCAGCACGCTGGTCACGTCGATGCCTTCGGCCCCGGCCAGTTCGGCGGCCATCTCAAAGTTGAGCACATCGCCGGTGTAGTTCTTGACGATGTAGAGCACGCCGGCGCCGCCGTCCACCGCCTGGGTCGCCGCCAGCATCTGATCCGGTGTGGGCGAGGTGAAGATCGCGCCCGGGCAGGCCGCATCGAGCATGCCGGGGCCAACGAAGCCGCCGTGGAGCGGTTCATGGCCGCTGCCGCCGCCGGAGAGCACGGCCACCTTGCCGCGCACCGGCGCATCCGCGCGCACGATGTAGGCCGGGTCAAGCTGGACGCGCAGCAGCCCTGGGTGGGCGCGCGCCATGCCTTGCAGCGCTTCTTGCACGACGTCTTCCGGCCGATTGATGAGTTTTTTCACGGCGCCGCCTTTTGCGAATGATCGAGGAGGGAAATGATAAGTTTGCGCGCCTCAACGGCCGCACGGCCGCGATGGCTGATACGGTTCTTGAGCGCCGGCTCCAACTCCGCCATTGTGCGCTGCTGGGCGGGCAGGAGAAAGATCGGGTCGTAGCCAAAGCCGTTCTCCCCGCGCGGCGCGTCGATGATGACGCCTTCGACCGCTGCTTCGGCAGTGTAGATGGGGCCGCCGGGCAAGGCCAGCGCTACGACGCAGCGGAAGCGGGCAGTGCGCTGCGCGGGCGCAACACCCGCCAATTCAGCCAACAGCCGCTGCGAGCGGTCGCGGTCGCTGAGACCGGGGCCGCCATAGCGCGCAGAGTAGACGCCCGGACGCCCATCGAGCGCATCGACCTCCAGCCCGCTGTCGTCGGCCCACGTCAGCAAACCGGTCTGTTCGGCGTAGGCCGCTGCTTTCAGACAGGCGTTTTCGATGAACGTGGCACCCGTCTCCGCCACATCCGCGGTGATGCCCTGTTCATCCAGCCAGGTGACCGCCAGCGGGAGGTCGCTCAGCAAAGCGCGGTATTCGGCGATCTTGCCTCGATTGTGGGTGGCGACCAGCAGTTTCTGCATCATGGTGAATCACAAATTGGGCGAATGTCGCCTGCTAATTTCCGGCGATCTCCATGCTATCATATAATTCTGGCAGTTGGTAGCCGGACGCAGGTCATTTGTGGCCGCAATAGAAAGTGATGGCGCACCATGGTTGAATCGTATCATCCGCTGCGGATTTTCAGTGGTATGGCCCACCCGGAACTCGCGGCTGAAGTCGCTGCCCTGCTCCACGTGCCGCTGGGCAAATCCACGACGCGCCGCATGCCGGACAGCGAAACCCACGTCATGCTCGACGAAGTGGTGCGCGATCAGGACATCTTTCTGATTCAGCCCTGTGGTGAGCCGGTCAACGACCATCTGGTCGAGACGCTGCTCTACCTGGACGCCTTTCGCCGGGCCAGCGCGCACAGCGTGAGTGTGGTGATGCCCTACTTTCCCTATGCGCGGCAAGAGCGCATGGCAAAAGGGCGCGAGGCAATCAGCGCACGCGTCGTCGCCAACATGCTCGAACTGCAAGGCGCGCGGCGGGTGATCTACGTGGATATCCACAACCGCGCGGTGCAGGGGTTTTTCAACATCCCTGTGGACCCGTTGAGCGCGCTGCCACTGTTGGCCAACTATTTTCGCACGCCGGAGTTCACGGATGCCGCGATCGTCAGCCCGGATGTGGGGCGCGCGACCCTGGCCGGCCAATATGCCGAGTTGCTCAACCTGCCGCTGGTGGTCATGCACAAGCGGCGCACGAGCTTTACGACGACGGAGACGACCCACGTGGTGGGCGACATCGAGGGGCGGCGGCCCATCATTATTGACGATGTGATGGCAGGCGGCAGCGTTCTCAAGCAGGTGGATGCGCTCTACGACGCCGGCGCGGCGCCCGGCGCGTGTCTGGCCATCACCCATCCGGTGCTGCTGCCCACGGCGCTGGCGCGGCTCGACGCCGATGACCGCATCGAGCAGTTGGTGGTGACGAACACGCTGCCCGTGCCGCCGCACAAACGCCATCCAAAGCTGGTCGTGCTCTCGATTGCGCCGCTGCTGGCTGATATCATCTACCGCATCTACCGCGGGGATAGTATCTCCAGCCAGCTTGTGCTCTCCTGACCGACACCAAACTGGGAGATAGAACATTGTTTTTGCGGAGTCAGCGTCCAGAACCGGACGCGATTGAAGTTGTGATGGGCAGGCGCGCCACCTTTGGCGGCACGCTGCAATGTGACGCCAGCATCCGTATCGACGGTGCGGTGGAGCAGGGACGGATCGTCACGCCCGCCAATGTGATCATCACCGAAACGGCGAATGTGCACTGTGACATCGTGGCCAAGACGGTCAGCATCCGCGGGCGCTTCAACGGCGTAATCCAGGCCGAGCGCGTGGAGATGTTGGACGGCAGCCAGGTTCAGGGCGTGCTCAACGTCCGGAGTTTCTACATGGACGAGAATGCAGTGCTGCGCGCTGCGGTCAATATCCGCGCCGACGCCACTGCTGAGATCCGTCCGCCACAGCCACCGCCGCAAGCGCCGCTCCCGGTCATCAAGGCAGTGGAACCAACCGAGGTTTTTTCTTCTGGGGAAACCCAATCTTAAACAATTCAGAGGAGTATTTGAACATGCAGAGAACGACCCGTATCGCACAGATCGTGGCACTGTTGGCCGTCTTCGTCCTGGTGCTGGCAGGTTGTGCACCGGCCGCACCCGCCCCTGCGCCCGCCGCAGACAGCAGCGCCGCACCTGCCTTGACCATCAAAGTGGGCACCAATGCCGAATATCGCCCCTTCGAGTACGTGGACGAAAACAACAACATCATCGGTTTCGATGTCGACCTGATGGCAGCGCTGGCGGAAGCCGGCGGCTTCGAGTATGAATTCGTCAACACCAAGTGGGACGGCATCTTCGTGGCGCTGGCCAACGGCGAGTTCGACGCCGTCATCAGCGCGGTGACGATCACCGATGAGCGCAAGGAAACGGTCGACTTCACCGAGCCGTACTTCAACGCCGGCCAGGTGTTGGCCGTGCTGAACGACAACACCACGATCACCGGGCTGGACAGCCTGAACGACACCGTGCGCGTCGGCGTGCAGCTCGGCACGACCGCGGACATTTTCCTGACGGACAACACCTCGGCGCAGGTGCAGCGCTTCGACGAGCTGCCGCTGGCGCTGCAGGCGCTGGGCAACCGCGACGTGGATGCGGTCGTGGCTGAATTGCCTGTGCTGGGCGACTACCTCAAGGCCAACCCCGACCTGGGCGCCAAGATCGTGGGCGACCCGTTCACCGACGAGCTCTTTGGCATTGCCGTCAACAAGGGCAAGCCGGAGGTGCTGGAAGCACTGAACGCTGCACTGGCCACCATCAAGGGCAACGGCGTCTACGATCAGATCTACGCCAAGTGGTTCGCCGCGGGTGAGTAAGGAGCGCACGTCAATGAGCACCCGCACCGTTGCCTTCCGCGATCAACAGATTCCCGTGGTCGGCCCTGGCGTCAAGCCAGGCGATGCTGCCCAGGATGTCGTTCTCTCCACCGGTTTCGTCGAAACCTTCCGGCTCCTGGGCGACACCCAGGGTAAAGTGCGCCTGATCAGCGTTGTGCCCAGCATCGACACCTCAGTCTGCGACCTGCAGACGCGGCGCATGAACGAGGCCGCGGCCAACCTGGGCGAAAAAGTCGTCGTGCTGACGGTGAGCGCTGACATGCCGATGGCGCAGAAGCGCTGGTGCGGCGCAGCCGGCGTCGACCGGGTGATCATGCTCTCCGACCGCATGGGGCTGCCCTTCGGCCATGCCTATGGCACCGCGGCGCCGCAGTTGGGCATCGACCAGCGCGCCCTCATCGTCGTCGATGACCATGACACCGTGCGTCATGTCGAGTATGTGCCGTCGATTGGCCAGCATCCCGACTACGACGCCGCGCTGGCCGCGGTGCGGACGCTGATCTGACGGTTGCATTTCTGACCGTGCTGGTTTACTCTCCCAGGGTAATCAGCACGGTCTTTTTTATTTCCAGCCACATTCATCCAGCCAACAGCCGCTAACCGCAGCGCACAAGCGAAAAAGGAGCCATTATGACTGTATCCGCGCCCAAGATCAACACGCAGAAACAGGCGCTGCGCGACTTTCCCTGGTGGATCGCGATCCTGGCCGGCGCCGGGGCGATTTTCCTCGTTTACCTGGCGCTGAATCCTGAAGCGCGCGAATACTACGCCAGCGCCTTCGCTTTTGTCTGGCCGGGCGTGGCCGTGACCTTACAGGTGACCTTTCTTGCCTATACACTGGCGCTGATCATCGGGCTTGTTGTCGGCCTGCTGCGGTTGAGCAAGAATCCCGTGATCTTCAACCTGGCCACGGTCTATGTGGAGGTGATGCGCGGGCTGCCCATGCTGGTGATCGTGCTCTACGCCGGCTATGTCGTGCGCCCGATGATCCGCGATCTCACCGGCGGCGCGCTCGACCCGTCGATGATGGCCGGCGCGGTGGTGGGTCTGGGCATCGGCTACGGCGCCTTCCTGTCCGAAGTCTTTCGTAGCGGCATCCAATCGATCAACAAAGGGCAGATGGAAGCGGCGAAGAGCCTGGGCATGAACTACTTCCAGGCGATGCGGTTGGTGATCCTGCCCCAGGCGATCCGCATCATCCTGCCGCCGCTGGGCAACGATCTGATCGCGCTGCTCAAGGACAGCGCGCTGGTGGCGGTGCTCGCTCTGCCGGACACGCTGCAACTGGGCCGCCTCTGGATCAGCCGCACCTTCCGCGCGCTCGAAGGGTACAATACGGTCGCCATCTACTACTTGGGCATGACCGTGATGCTCTCCGTCCTCGTCAGCGTGATCGAACGCCGCGCACGCCAGGGACGGCAGTAGACGGTCGAGATGTGCTAGAATGGGGTGATGGACGGCAATAATCTCTAATCTCCAATCTCTAATCTCCTAATCTCTCAATCGCTGCGATTAAGAGATTGAGAGATTAGGAGATTGGAGATTGGGCACAAATGAGGGAGAAACGACAATGATGTGGGTCATGGTGCTGGTGGGGGCGTTGATTGGGTATGTGTTGGGGTCGATTCCCGTGGGGTTGTGGGTGTGCCGTCTTTACGGCGTCGACATCCGCACGGTGGGCAGCGGGCGCACCGGCGGCACCAATGCCTGGCGCGCGGCTGGTTTGAAGGCCGCCGTGCCGACGATCCTGGGCGATGCGCTCAAGGGCGCGGCCGCGGTGCTGCTGGTGCGCTGGCTCTTCTACTTGGTTTTCCCCGAACCGGCATCGATGACGGTCGATGACGCCACGACGCGGCAACTGATCCTCGATTTGAGCGTGGCGCTGGCCGGCGGCTTCGCCGTGATTGGCCACAACTGGTCGTTTCTCAATGGCTTCAAGGGCGGCGCCGGCGGCATCACCTCGGCGGCCACCACGCTGGCGATCTCGCCGCTGGTGGGCGGCATGGTGATCATCATCGGCGCGTTCATGATCTGGTGGTCGCGCATCGCTTCGATCGGCACCTTTGCGGTGGGCGTGAGTGCCTTCGCCCTCTTTCTCATGCTCGGCGTGCAGCAGCTTTCGCCCTGGCCGTTCATCATCTACGGCGTCATCGCCCTCTTTTCCGTGATGGTGGCGCTCAATTCCAACCGGGAGAAGCTGCGCAAACAGGAAGAACGGATCATCACGATCTGGTGAGTGGGCGCCCATTGCCGACTCTGCCATTTTGGGGGCGCGGTCAGCCCGTTTTCTCTCCAATAAACAGGGGTGCTACACCTGAAATTGTTGCACGCAAAAATCAACGAAAGGGAGACCCAAATGTCACACATTCAAACGCTC
>JAPKMV010000023.1 GCA_026645635.1 Caldilineaceae bacterium | reverse complement strand
AAATAGGCTGGTTCTCAGCCGGCTATGCTATGATTGCGGAATTCGCAATTATCGTTTTGAAGGTGGACATAATGAACAAGAAACGCTTACTCGCAGCCTCCTACGGCCATCTGTCGATCGACATCTTGAATTCCTCGGTCGCGATGATCCTGACGATGGTGGCGACCCAGTACGATCTGACCATCGCCCAGATCGGTTTCGGCGCCATGATGTATCAGATCATGGCCGCAATGAGCCAGCCGCTCTTTGGTGGGATGACGGACAAGTTGCAGGGCCGGTGGGTGGGCGCCCTGGGTGTGACGTGGACCGCCGTCTTTTATGCGGCCGCCGCGTTTATGCCTAACTATCCGCTGTTCATTACGGTGTTGATGATCGGCGGGCTGGGGAGCGGCGCCTTTCATGCTGCGGGGATGCTCAATGCCTCGGTTGCGGGCGGCAGCAAGGCAGCCACCTCCACCTCATACTTTTTCCTCGGCGGCCAGACCGGGCTGGCGCTCGGCCCGATTCTTGCCGGCATCGTCGTCGGCCAACTCGGGATGATGGGGATGCCGCTCATGGCGTCGTTGACCGTGCCCGCCATCATCATGATGTTCATGTACATGAACGACGCGCTGCCGACGGCGTCGCGCGTCGCTGCGCCGGCCGCCAGCACGACGCGCGCCGGCCGTCTGCACGCTGCCACCGCCATTACGATCACGGCTTTTGTGCTCTTTATTCTCTTCCGCTCGGGCACTGCGCAGGGCTTCGCCACGCTGCTGCCCGCCTATTTCGAGTCCCTGGGCTACACCGCCGCCCAGTTCGGTCTGATGTTGGGCATCTTCAACTTTGCCGGTGCGCTGGGCACGTTGGCCGGCGGCTACCTGGGCGATCGCTTCAACCGGCGCACGGTCATGATCACGGCGTCGTTCCTCAGCGCACCCTTCGCCTATCTGATGCTCCACACCAGTGGCCCCGCCTTCTACGTGAGCGCCATCCTGGCCGGCATGTTCTTGAGTATGCCCCACAGCATTCTGCTGGTGCTGGCGCAGGAGTTGGCGCCTAACAATCGCGGTCTGGTGGGCGGTCTGGTGTTGGGGTTCATCTTTGCCAGCGGTTCGGTGATGGCCTGGCTGGAGGCGATCATTGCCACCAACGTCGGGCTGGCGCCGGTGCTCTCGGTCGTGGCGTTCTTGCCGCTGCTGGCGGGGATCGTGGGGTTCTGGCTGCCGGCGGGGCCACGGCCACAACCGGCAATCGCTGCCGCAGCCCCGGCTGCCACTGCGGCGGATTGAACGGCGCCGGCGCCCCAAGAGGCGACAATGCCTGTATTCTGGAGCACTGATGCAACTACCATCCGCAGATTACGCAGATGAGACGTTCGCCATCTGCGAAAATCTGCGCAATCTGCGGATTGGCGTCCGGCGCTCTCTCAGAGTCTGTCTGTAAAGCCGCCCACTTCAACGCGGAGGCGCAGAGATGCAGAGAAACGCAGAGGAACTGCCGCAGAATCGCACCGAGTGTCTTCTCTGCGAACCTCTGCGACTCCGCGTCTCTGCGTCAAAGACATCTTCACATACAGCCTCTCACGCGGCGCAGCACCTGCAAACCCCTTGTTTGCTATTGCCCGTGACTTTAGCGCCGGTCGTCGGGTAGGAGCCAACTCAGCACGGTGCTGACAATGCTGATGACAATGCTGGCGAGCAGCGCCGTCCAAAGGTTGCCCCAGAAGCCGCCGTCACCCACCGTCATGGTGATGCCGACGATGTCCGCAAACCAGGCGGTCAGCAGCACCATCGCAGCGTTGATGATGAAGGTGAACAGCCCCAGCGTCAGACAGGAGAGCGGGATGGAGAAGAAGCTGATCACCGGGCGAATGAAGGCGTTCACCAGGCCAAAGATGACCGCCACGACGAGCCACGCAAACCAACTGCCCTGGACATCGAAGTTGGGGACGAAGAATGCTGCTGCGCCCAGCGCAACTGCATTGATGAGGATGCGAATGATCAGACGCATAGGTAACCCTTTCCGCTAATCTTGTTTTCCGATTTGACTGCGTGCTGTCTTGGTAGGCACAACGCCATGTTCAATGGCGCTGTAACCATTATTGTAGCCGAGTTCCGCGGCGCAGCACAACAGGGCGCCTGGGGTGAAACAGGCGGGCGCAGATGCTGGCGTGCTGCGTGTGGCGTGCTGCGTGTTGCGTGTTGCGTGTTGCGTGGCGAGACGAAACACGCAACACGCAACACGCAACACGAGTCCTAGAGCGTGACCCAGGTCTGATCTTTGGCGGCAGTGTAGAACGCCTCCATGACCGCGCTGCGTACGGCTGCCTCCTGCGCGGTCACTAACGGAATATCCGGCTGCCCGGTGACCGCGTCCAGGAAAAGTTCGAAGGCGTGGGGCCAGGCCGCGGGCAGCGCCGTCCAGGGTGCGACGCCGGTGGCGCCATCCACATGCTCGCTTTGGAAATAGAGTTCGCCGTCGCGCACATAAGCGTGCCCCGCAGTGCCGCTGATCTCCAAAGTGACAGGATTGGCGACGTCCACCCAGCCGGCAGCCAGGGAGCCTACAGCGCCGCAGGCAAAGACCATGAGACCCTCGCCAAATTCGTCGGTCGCGCCGTAGTTGGCGACCGCCACATCCATCGCCGCAGTGACGCGCGTCACATCACCCATCAACCAGAGCAGGAGGTCGAGCGAGTGGGTGCCCAGGTCACCAAAGGCGCCGACGCCGGCCTGCGCCGGGTCGGTCATCCAGAGCCAGCCGGCATCGAACCAGCGCTTGAGCGAGCCGGCATGGCAGTTGGCATGGCGTACGCGGGTGATCTTGCCGAAAGCGCCGCGGGCGATCTGCTCGCGCAGGAACAGGTAGACCGGCTGCCCGCGCATGAAATACCCGGTCTGGAAGATGACCCCAGCGGCGTCGATGGCGGCGGCCATCTGCGCGGCGTCGATGGCGCCGATGCCCAGCGGCTTCTCCACAAAGAGGTGTTTGCCTGCGGCGGCAGCCGGCAGCACCAGTTCTGCATGGCGGTTGGTCTCCGCGCAGATGATCACCCCAGCGATGGCCGGGTCTTCCCACACCTGGGTCAGTTCGGCGGTGGGGCGGGCCTCCAGCTCAGCTGCCCAGCGTTGGGCGCGCTCGATTTGGTGATCCCAGACACGGGTGACGCGCACGTCGCTGCGGGCCTGGAGCCGCTTGACGAAGCCTGGCGTGTGGATGTGGGCGGCGCCCACCAGGGCGAGTTGAATTGGCATAGCTCCTCAGATCGATTGATGCGCGCTGTGCGGCATGATGGCCGCCAGCATCCCGGCGACGCAGGTCGGCGCTAATACAGTAGCGCATCCCGCCACTCTTTTGCAAGTAGGCTTTGTGGGTCGCGTTGTCGTTTCTCTTTCGGATCTGGCGCTCGGACTGCGAAAAATTGGTGCTTGCGTAAGTGGAAAGCATACGCTATAGTACTGTTTGCACAAAGGCGCCGGCGGTCAGCATTCGCCCGGTGCGATATGTGCATAAATTCTTGTACCCCAATTGTGCAATCTACCATATGACAGTCGCGACCAGATTACCCGCGGCTTACGACGAAGGAGGTGAAGCCCAAAAACGCCCTTGGACGATCTGCTCCCTGTTGTCAAGTCATTTTTTTTTCAGAGACCAATCCCAGGAGGAGGCAATTCCGTATGTACAAAGGAAAGAGGGTGCTCGCGCTCGTCGGTGTGTTGGTGATTTTCTCGATGATCTTGTCAGCCTGCGGCGGCGCGGCGACGCCGGCCCCGGCCGCACCCGTTGCTGAAGCCCCCGCTGCCGAAGCCGCGCCAACCGAAGCGCCAGCAGCAGAAGCACCGGCCGCCGAAGCTGCACCGACCGAAGCACCGGCAGAAGAAGCTGCACCCGCAGCAGAAGGCTCCGAGCGCTCCCGCACCGTGATCATGGATATCGACGGTGGGCGTTTGCAGGATGCCGAAGGCGTCTACAACCCTTATGTGCCGGGCAACCGCCGCGACCAGGGCTTCCACCAGGTCTGTCTCGAACCGCTCCTGATCCTCAACTACCAGACCGGCGAACAGATGCCGTGGCTGGCCGAGAGTTTCACGTCGAATGAGACGCTGGATGTCTGGACGCTCAAGCTGCGCGACGGCGTCACCTGGCAGGACGGCGAGGCCTTCAATGCCGACGACGTCGTGTTCACCATGAACATGTTCTTGAACACGCCAGAACTTGAACCTTCGGCGGCGCAGAAGCAGTGGGTGGCCAGCGTCGAGAAGATCGATGACCTGACCGTGCAGTTCAACCTGACCGCGCCGAATCCCCGCTACTCGCTGGACTACTGGTCGGTCAAGATCTGGGGCGGCCCGAACATCGCGCCGGAGCACATCTGGAAGGATGTGGACCCGGTCACCTTCAGCAACTACGACCCGGAGCGGGGTCTGCCCCTGTGCACTGGCCCCTACAAGCTGGCCGGCACCACCCAGACCGAAGTCACCTGGGAGCGGGACGACAACTGGTGGGGCGCCGCAACCGGTGCGTTCAAACTGCCTGAACCGGAGAAGTTCATCTGGACCTGGGCCGGCCCTGAAGAGACCCGCGCCGCGCTCATGGCCGATGGCCAGTTGGACAGCCTGATGGACATCACGCTGGGCGCGCTGCAGGCGCTGCAGACCGCCAATCCGAATGTCATTACCTGGTTCACCGACGCGCCTTATGCCTGGGTGCCCGATCCCTGCTCCCGCACGCTGGAATTCAACAACACCGTCGAACCGTGGAATGACCCGGAGATGCGCTGGGCGATCAACTACGCCATCAACCGCGACGAAATTGTGGCGATCGCATACGAAGGTACGACCTTGGCTTCGCGCCACTTCTTCCCGGCCTACCCGCCGCTGGATGCCTACATCGACAATGCGATTGCCGCCGGCGCCTATGATGTAGACAATCTGTGGACGAGTGACGCTGCCAAGGCCGAGGAAATCTTCGTGGCCAAGGGCTACACCAAGAACGGCGACGGTTACTACGAGAAGGATGGCAAGGTGCTGACGTTGGACATCGCCACCCACGAAGCCTTCATCGAGAAGCAGCGCATCGCGGCTGTCGTCGTTGAGCAGCTCCAGCGAGCTGGCGTCAACGCCAGCACCCGCAACGAGGCTGGCGCCACCTGGGAAGACAACTTCACCATGGGCAACTATGAGGCGCGCATGGGCTGGCAGACTTGCGCTTCGGTCAACGAGCCGTGGGCTTCGCTCAACACCTTCAACACCCGCTGGCTGAAGCCGGTGGGCGAGCGCACCGGCCAATCGGAGAACGCCTGGCGCTGGTCCGGCGAGAAGGCCGACGCCTACAGCGCGCTGGTCGACGAGATGGGCACACTGCCGCTGGGCGACCCGCAGGTGCAGGAACTCTTCAACCAGGCGATGACGATCTGGGAAGAAGAACTGCCTGTGATTCCGATCACCCAGGCCAAGAAGATCATTCCGTTCGACACCACCTACTGGACGGGTTGGCCGACCTACGACAACCAGTACATCCATCCGCCCACATGGTGGCAGCACTTCCATGTGATCATGCAAAACCTGCAGGCGACGGGCGCCCAGTAGATCTGGCGAGTACACGACTTTGAAGGGGGTGGAAGGGGCAACATCCGGCGCTCCTTCCACCCCCGGCCATGTCACAACAAGTTCCATATGGGCACGCTCTGTTGTGTCCATGCATCAGGCTGATTTGCCTGCAACGTAAGAATCCAAAGCCGATAGGAACACTTTATGGGCGGACTCACTTGGGGCTATGTCCTGAAGCGCGTTGGTATGTGGGTGCTTACCATCTGGCTGGGCACGACAATCATCTTCATCATCCCCCGCCTGGCGCCAGGCGATCCGGTGGCGGCCATGGTCTCCCGCATGAGTGCACAGTCCGGCTACGTCGAGAACAGCGCAGAGTTGATCGAAATCTGGCGCGCTCGCTTCGGGCTTGACGAGCCGCTGCCGATGCAGTACATCAAATTTGTAGGCAACGCGCTCCGCTTCGACCTGGGGTATTCGCTGGCGAACTTCCCCAGCCGCGTCGACGCGATGGTGCTGCAATCGCTGCCCTGGACGGTCGGCCTGCTGCTGGTGGCAACCCTGATCTCGTTTGTCTTGGGCAACACTATCGGGGCGCTGATGGCTTGGGAGAAGACGCCGGGTGGTCTGAAGGCCATCTTGCCTGTCTCGCTCACTTTCACTTCAATTCCCTTTTTCATGCTGGGCATCCTGTTTATCTACGTCTTCGCCTTTGGCTTGCGCTGGTTTCCACCGTCGGGCGCTTTTGGCCGCGGGCTAACCCAGGGCTTCAACCTGCCCTTCATGACCAGCGTGGCCTATCATGCTGTGCTGCCGGCGTTTGCGATCGTGGTGGCGTCCATGGGCTTTTGGGCGCTGGGCATGCGCGGCATGATGATCACCACCACCGGCGAAGATTACGTAATCCTGGCGGAAGCAAAGGGGTTGAAGCCAAGCCGCATCTTCTGGATGTACGGCGTGCGCAACTCGATCTTGCCCCAGGTGACGGCGCTTGCGTTGAGCCTGGGCGCTATCGTCGGAGGCGCGGTGCTGGTCGAGTACATTTTCGCCTATCCTGGCGTCGTCACCGCCGACTACACGCTAATTCAGGGCATCGTGTTTATGATTATCGTTACCACAGCCACGCTGGTCTTGATTCTGGATCTGATCTACCCTCTGATCGATCCGCGCATCACTTACGGGAAGGGCTGAGTATGGCCACCTCTACTGCAAATTCTCTGCCTGCGGGAAGTCCACCGCAGGCTCGCAAGAAGGCCAAGATCAACCGCTTCGACAACCCGTGGTTGAATGCAAAGTTCATCGTCGGCCTCTGCATGGTAGGGTCTGTCATGCTCATGGGTGTGGTCGGCCAATTTTTCTGGCCGGTGGAGCTTTCTTATCCCGCTTCTTCGCCGTTGAATCTGCCGCCGGTGTGGGTGAGAGACATTTCAGGCCCACCGAATCAAGCTGCGGGCGTTGCTACACGCCCCGTGCAACCGACCGCAAGCGCTGCCCCTGCCACTGCGGCAGCGCCCGGTGGGACATCGCTTACTGGCGGAAACCCGCTGGCCAGACCTACGGCGACGCGCAGCGGATCATCGCTCACAGGGGGCAATCCTCTGGCCAGACCTACAGCGCAGGCTACCGTGCAAGGGGAGCCAACGCCCAGACCGATATTGGTTGGCGCTGCTGCGGCTGCGCGTTTTGGCGAGCCGACCTGGGCGCATCCCCTGGGCACAGAGAGCAATGGCCGCGATATGTTGGCGGTGTTATTGGTCGGCGCGCCCCGTTCACTCTATATCGGCCTGATTGCCGCCACCATTGGCATGCTCATCGGCATCGTTTTGGGCTTCACGGCCGGCTTCATGGGCGGTTGGGTGGACGCAGTGATTCGCACCATCTCCGATTCGGTGGTGGTCATCCCGGCTCTCGCCGTCCTGATCGTCATCGGCGCCTACGTGAAGACGATCAACATTGAGAGCATGGCGCTGTTGCTGGCACTCTTTGCCTGGCCGGCGCCGACGCGTTTCATCCGCGCCCAGGTGTTGAGTATGCGCGAGCGGGGCTACGTGAACATGGCGCGCATCTCCGGCGCCAGTTCCTTCGATATCATGTTCAAAGAGATGATGCCGAACATGCTGCCCTATCTGGCGGCTTCCTACACGGGCAACGTCTCCGGCGCAATTCTCGCCGCCACCAGCCTCGAAGTCCTGGGTCTGGGGCCGACGCGCATCCCCACGTTAGGGATGACCATTTTCTACGCCATTCGCGCCGCTGCCATTCTGCGCGGCATGTGGTGGTGGTGGGGCATCCCCATCGCAGCGTTGGTCGTGGTCTTTTCCGGTCTGTTCCTCATGACGACAGGTCTCGACGAAATTGCCAACCCGCGCTTGCGCGGGCGGAAGAAGGCGGCAGCAGCATGACAGCATCTATCACTGAGCAGCGCGCAGCAGTTCTGGCTGCCAGCAGCGCAAACAGCGGCAGCCGTGAAGTCGTGCTGGATGTCCGCAATCTGAAGGTCTATTACTCCACCCCACTGGGCGATGTGCGCGCGGTGGACGACGTGAGCTTCAAAGTGTATCAAGGTGAAATTCTCGGCCTGGTCGGCGAGTCAGGTTGTGGCAAGACGACGACGGCCATGGCCATCCTGCGCATGGTGCAGCCGCCCGGCGGCATCGTCGGTGGGGAAATCATGTTGGATGGCATCGATCTTGTGCCGCTGGGCGAGGCGCAACTGCGCGAGGTGCGCTGGAACACGCTGGCGTTGGTGCCCCAGGGGGCCATGAACTCGCTCAACCCCGTCATGCGCATCAGCGCGCAGATCCAGGAAGCCATCGTGACCCACGAAGGCAAACAGGACAAGCGCAAGCTCAAAGAGCGCATTCTCAACCTCTTCACGCTGGTCGGGCTGCCTTCGCGCATCTATGACATGTATCCCCACGAGTTGAGTGGCGGCATGAAGCAGCGCGTCTGCATCGCTATGGCCATCGTGCTGAATCCGTCGCTGATCATCGCCGACGAGCCGACCAGCGCGCTGGATGTGGTGGTGCAGCGGGTTGTCGGGCAGACGCTGCTGGATGTGAAGCGGCGGCTGGGCGTCTCGATGATCCTGATCGGCCATGACATGGGCTTGCAGGCGCAGTTGGTGGACCGCCTGGCCGTCATGTATGCGGGCCACATGGTGGAAGTCTCGCCGGTGGCGACCATCTTCAAGGAGCCGCTCCATCCCTACACCCAGTTGCTCATCGAATCGATCCCGTCAATCAAGGAGCGCAAGCCGCTCAAGCTGACCGAGGGGTTGACCCACGATCTGCGCAACCCGCCGCCCGGCTGCATCTTCCAGGGTAGATGTCCGAAGGTCATGGACATCTGCAAACAGGTGAAGCCGCCTCTGGCGGAGATCAAGCTGGATCATCAGGTGGCGTGTCATTTGTATGACTGAATGGCCAGCAGTACAGTAGCGCTATGGAAAAATCAGGTTCGATGTACAAAATCCGCTTGACGCTTGAACTCAACGAGGAGAGCGGCGTATACACCGTCACCAGTCCAGACGTGCCCGGATTGGTGACGGAAGGCGCCACCCCCGATGAGATCAA
Organism: Caldilineaceae bacterium; assembly: GCA_026645635.1. Classification (GTDB taxonomy): domain Bacteria; phylum Chloroflexota; class Anaerolineae; order Caldilineales; family Caldilineaceae; genus Fredericiella. The sequence continues at coordinate 5,626 of JAPKMV010000023.1, read as the reverse complement.
CCGGAACGTCGAAGAGGTGCTGCAAGGGCTGCTCGAGGTATGGGCCGAATTAGGCATGGAACCGCCGGAAACGCTGCAGCGCGCACAATCGACACCGCCGAAAACGGTTGACGTCCTTGTCGCCGCATGAAATACCAGCAGCTTGCCAGACGCCTGCGCGAGTTGGGTTGTGAAGAACTGCGCCAGGCCAAAGGCAGCCACCGCTTCTGGCGCAATCCTGCCACCAATCAAGTCACGGCGGCGCCGGATTGGGGTGCGAAGGATTTGGCGCCGGGAACCGTGCGCAGCATTATCCGTCAGTTGGGGATCAGCCGCGAGGAGTTTGGCCCCATCAAGTGAGTCAGGACAGTCAAGACGATGGCTCCACTACTCGAAATCAAGAACGCAACCAAGATCTACGGCGGCGGGTTCTTTCACGCGAAGAATGTGACTGTGGCCCTGCAGGACTTCGACCTGACGATCGACGATCGCCCGGCGACCATCACCACCATCGCCGGCGAGAGCGGCAGCGGCAAGACGACGCTGGCCAACCTGGTGCTCGGTTTCACCAAGATTACGAGCGGCCAGATCATCTACAAGGGCGTCGACGTGGGCGCGATGGACAAAGCGCAGCTCATGGATTACCGCCGCGAAGTGCAGGCGGTCTTTCAGGATCCCTACGCCGTCTACAATCCCTTCTATCGCGTCAAGCATATCTTTGACATGGTGCTCAAGAACTTCAAGCTGGCGCGCACGAAAGAAGAAGGGCGGGCGCTGGTCGAAGCCGCGCTCAACGTCGTTGGGATGCGCGGGGAAGAGGTGCTGGAGAAGTACCCGCACCAACTCTCCGGCGGCCAGCGCCAACGCATGATGGTGGCACGCGCCTATCTGCTCAAGCCCAAGCTCATCGTCGCCGACGAACCGGTCTCCATGGTCGACGCGTCCCTGCGCGCCATGATCCTGGACATCATGCTCCGCCTGCGCGACGAGCACAACATCTCATTCCTCTACATCACCCACGACCTCTCCACCGCCTACCAGATCGGCGACCAGATCTACATGCTCTACCAGGGCGCGGTGGCCGAAGCCGGCAACACAACCCGTGTGATCGAGAATCCCAAGCATCCTTACGTGCAACTGCTGATCGACTCGATCCCAGTGCCCGACCCGGATGTGAAGTGGGGGGGCGAGGAGGTGCTGACGCTGGACGACGAACAGATGCGCGTCAGCACCACCAGCGGTTGCCGCTTCTACGGGCGCTGCCCCTACCGCATGGACCGCTGTCTGGAACAGGCGCCGCCCCTCTATGACCTGGGCAACAACCACCTGGCCGCCTGTTACCTATACGACATGGCCGCAGAGCAAGAGCCTTCCCATGTTGCGGCATGAAACAGATCATGCTGTTGCCGTAGGAACTGTTTGTAAAGACCTTATTGACGCAGAGACGCGGAGTCGCAGAGGTTCGCAGAGAAATATCCGGTGCGATTCTGCGGCAGTCTCTCTGCGTTTCTCTGCATCTCTGCGCCTCCGCGTCGAAGTGGGTGGCTTTACAAACAGACTCTAACTGGGGTTGGGTAAGCGCCTGGCGCGATCTTCATTGACGCTTGCGGGCTGCAATGCTACACTGCACGCACGCTGAACCTGTACGAACGGAGAAACTAAGACCATGCCAACGCTACACCTGACCGTCAACGGCGCACCGCACACGCTCGACGTGCCGCCAGGCCGCTTCCTGGCCGAGGTGCTGCGCTATGACCTGGGGCTGACCGGCACGAAGATCGGCTGCAACGAGGCCGAGTGCGGCGCGTGCACGGTCATCGTCAACGGTCGCAGCGTCGATTCCTGCATCTTCCCCGCCTTCAAAGCCCAGGGCGCCGAGGTGCTGACGATTGAGGGCGTGGCGGGGGCGTGGCAGAAGCAGCAATCTCCAATCTCCAATCTCCAATCTCAGCCAGATGGAGATCAGAGATTGGAGACTGGAGATTTGCATCCCCTCCAAGAAGCCTTCGTCACCCACGGCGCCACCCAATGCGGCTTCTGCACGCCGGGCTTCATCATGCAGTCGAAGACGCTGCTCGACCGCACGGACAACCCGACGGATGACGAGATCAAGCATTGCCTGAAGGATACAGCCTGCCGCTGCACCGGCTACGCCGCGATCATCAGCTCGATCAAGGCCGCAGGGGAGAAGATGCGCACCGGCCACCTGCCGCCGCCCGTCCTGCCGGAAGCGGAGGCGCCGCTGGAGCAGATCGGCAAGCCGCTGCCCCGCCCGGACGCCGTGGCCAAGGTCACCGGCCAGGCCATGTACGCCGACGACTACCACTTCGACGGGATGCTCTATGGCGCGACCTTGCGCAGCGAACATCCCCACGCCCGCATCCTGGCGATCGACGCCAGCGCCGCGCTGGCCATGCCCGGCGTCCAGCGCGTGCTCACCTACCAGGACGTACCCGGCGAGATTCGCCACGGCTTGGTCGAGTATGACTGGCCGGCTTTTGCCGGCGGGCCGTTCCCGGCGCGCTATGTGGGCGACCCCATCGCCCTGGTCGTCGCCGACAGCAACGAACAGGCGCACGACGCGCTCAAGGCCATCCGCGTCACCTACGAAGTCCTGCCCGCGGTGACTGACCCGGTGCAGGCGCGCCAGCCCGACGCGCCCGTGCTCCATCCCGACCGGCCCAAGGGCAATCTGCTCAAGCACATCCAGGTCAGCCACGGCGATGTGGCCGCAGGGTTCGCCGCCGCGGACATGATCATCGACCACACCTACCGCACGCCGCGCACTGAGCACGCCTTCCTGGAGCCGGAGTGCTCCGTCGCCGTGCCCGCCGGCTGGCACGACCCGCGCCACGGCGCCCACGAGAAGCTGACCGTCTACGTCGGCAGCCAGATTCCCTACGCCGACCGCCACCAGGTGGCGCGCTGTCTCGGCTTGCCCGAAGAGGCGGTGCGCGTCAAGGGCACGGTCATGGGCGGCGGCTTCGGCGGCAAGGAGGACATCGCCGGGCAGGTGCACGCGGCGCTGGCCGCGCAGCTCACCGGGCGCCCGGTCAAGGTGCTCTACAGCCGCGAGGAGAGCCTGCGCTTCCATCCCAAGCGCCACGCCACGCTCATCCGCATGCGCACCGGCGCCACCCGCGACGGTGTGATCACCGCGGTGCAGGCCGAACTCTACGGCGACAGCGGCGCCTACGCCAGCCTGGGCGACAAGGTGATGACCCGCGCCACCACACACGCCACCGGCCCCTACACCGTCGGCAGCGCGCAGATCGACTGCTACGCCATGTACACCAACAATGCGCCCTGCGGCGCGTTCCGCGGCTTCGGCGTCACGCAATCGGCTTTTGCCGTGGAGAGCAACATGGACATGCTCGCCGCCGCGCTGGGCATGGACCCCGTCGAACTGCGTCGCAAGAATGGGATGCAGGTGGGCACGATGACGGCCACCGGCCAGGTGCTCAAAGACAGCGTCGGCCTCATGGAATGCCTGGACAAAGTGGAGACCGAGATCCGCCAAATCGGCATCCCCCAATCTCCAATCTCCAATCTCCAGTCGCTCTGGTCCCCCGTCCGCGTCGGCAGCAAGATCTACGCCTGGGGCCTGGCCGCGGGCTACAAGAACACCGGGCTGGGCGGCGGCGCGCCGGACAAGGCCGAAGCCGAGGTGGAGGTCTACACCGACGGCCACGCCCAGATTCGCACCAGCAGCGCGGAGATGGGGCAGAACCTGATCGGCGTGTTGGCGGCCTGCACGGCGGAGGAACTGGGCCTCCCCTTCCGCCAGGTGGACGTGCTGGTCATGGACACCGACCTCTCGCCCGACGGCGGGCCGACCACTGCCAGCCGCCAGACCTACCTGAGCGGCAACGCTGCGCGCCTGGCCGCCCGCTCCATGCGCGAGCGCATCCAGGGCGTCCTGGCCGAGAAGTTCGACGTCCCGCCCGACGTGATCACCTTCCACGAGGGCCTGGCGTATGTGGATGAGGGGCGATTGGCGCAGGTGAAAAGAGAGAATGGAGAACAGAGATTGGAGATTGAGAGATTAGGAGATTATGCGCCCAATCGCCCAATCCCTCAATCTCCTAATCTCCAATCTCCAATCTCCAATCTCTCCGCCCGCACGATCCCCTTCGCCGAGGCAGTGAAGACCATGATCGACGAAGGCCGCTCGCCCAAGCTGCGCTATGAATACTGGGCGCCGAAGACGCAGCCGCTGGGCACGGGCGGCGACATGCACTTTGCCTTCAGCTATGCCGTGCACGCCGCGCTGGTGAGCGTGGACGTGGAGACCGGCGAAGTGGCTGTCCACAACGTGGTCTCTGCACACGATGTGGGCCGCGCCATCAACCTGCTCAGCCTCACCGGGCAGATCGAGGGCGGCGTGGTGATGGGCATCGGCAACGCGCTCACCGAACACTACATCGAGGACAACGGCGTGCCGTGGACGCGGCACCTGGGCCAATACAAGATGCCGGGCATCAAGCACATGCCGGCGATGACCTCCTTCGTGGTGGAAAACGCCACCGCGGGCGGGCCTTACGGCGCCAAGGGCGTCGGCGAAATCAGCTCGATCCCGATCAGCCCGGCCATCACCATCGCCATTCACAACGCCGTCGGCGTGCGCTGCCTGGCCCTGCCCATCGACCAGGACGCGCTGCTGTTGGCCATGCAACAGGGCGTGACGGAACTCGACCGGCGGTGGGGGGATTGAACCTAAAATCTCCTAATCTCTTAATCTCAAGTCGAGATTAAGAGATTAGGAGATTGAGAGATTAATTGGCAGTGCAGACGCATTACTTCTGAGGATTGATCGTGTTACTGAATAGTGAACTGCGTAAGGAATACCGGCGCGGCCGGTTGGAAGAAGCGGAGATAGCGCGCGACCCGTTTGCGGTTTTTGCCGACTGGCTGCAGGTTGCGGTGGAAAATGACATTTGGGAGCCGAACGCCATGACCCTGGCGACGGCTGACGCAGAGGGCCGGCCCTCCGCGCGGGTGGTGCTGCTCAAGGGCTTCGACGCGCGGGGCTTCACCTTCTTCACCAATTACGAGAGCCGCAAGGGGCGCGAGATCGACGCCAACCCGCAGGCCGCGGCGGTCTTCTGGTGGGGGCCGCTGGAGCGCCAGGTGCGCATCGAAGGCGGGGTCGCCAAACTTGCGCCCGCCGAGTCGGACGAGTACTATCTGAGCCGGCCCTTCGGCGCGCGCATCGGCGCGTGGGCCTCGCCGCAGAGCCAGGTCATCGCTGGGCGTCAGGTGCTCGATGAACGCTGGCGCCATTTGGAAGATGTCTATCGGCAGCAGACGTTGGCGCGCCCGCCTTATTGGGGCGGCTACCGGCTCACGCCGAGGGTGATCGAATTCTGGCAGGGCGGCGAAAATCGGCTGCACGACCGGCTGCGCTACACGCGCCAGCCGGCCGATGAGTGGCTCATCGAGCGGTTGGCGCCGTAAAATTTCCGGCAAGAAGGACGCTATGGCAACTTCCAACGCTCCCCAGTCCGGTAGCCCACCCCCCGCGACTGCAACACCCACCAACGACGCCCGTGCGCGTAAACGCGAGGCGATTGGACTGGCGCCGGAACGACCAACAGCCCAGCCCACCGTCCAGCGCCCGCCGGAGGCGCGCACCACCATTTCCAGT
>JAPKMV010000239.1 GCA_026645635.1 Caldilineaceae bacterium | reverse complement strand
CCGCAAATGCAGGCCGTGCTGACGCGCAAGGTGCTCTCGCCCATGGGCGAGGACGAGTTTCTGCGGGTGTCCCTGGGCAAAGTGGGCGACCGCATCGTCGCCACGCCCCTTTCCTCCGGCTCCGGGGTGATCATGTCGCTGGTCAAGGCCGACGGCATCGTCACCATCCCGCGCTTCTCCGAGGGCCACCACGCGGGCGAGACGGTCACCGTGGAGTTGCTGCGCTCCCCGCGCACCATCGAGCACACCATCGTCAGCATCGGCAGCCACGACATGACGCTGGACGTGCTGGCCGACCTGCTCCAGCGCCGGCACCCGACGCTGCGTCTCTCCTCCAGCCACGTGGGCAGCGTGAGCGGGCTGCTCGCGCTCCAGCGCAACGAGGCGCACTTTGCCGGCAGCCACCTGCTCGACGAGGAAACGGGCGAGTACAACACGGGCTACGTGCAGCGGATGCTGGCGGCGGAGGGCATCCACGGCGTGCTCCTCGGCTTCGTCAACCGCACCCAGGGGCTGATCGTGCCTAAGGGCAACCCGAAGGGATTGGCCGCACTGGAGGATCTGCTGCGCGAGGATGTGATCTTCGTCAACCGGCAGCGGGGCGCCGGCACACGGGTGCTGCTCGACTATGTGCTCAAGCAGCGGGGGATCAACCCGCGCCAGATCCAGGGCCACGAACGCACCGAGTACACCCACCTGGCCGTAGCCGCCGCGGTGAAAAGCGGCGCGGCTGACACCGGCCTCGGCATCCTGGCTGCGGCCCGCGCCCTCGACCTGGATTTCGTTCCCCTCTTCGATGAACGTTACGACCTGGTGATCCCGAGGGAGCATTACGAATCACCGCTGCTGCAGCCGCTGTTGGCGTTGATCCGCGACCCGGCGGCGGGGTTTGCGGCCGCGGTCATGGCCCTGGGCGGCTACGGCGTGGCGCACATGGGGCAGGTGCTGGGGGAGTTTTGAGCGTTCACCGCAGCGCTGCGACCTCGCCGCGCTGGAGTCCGCACCTGCTGCGCCGCGCCCAGCTCTGGCTCATGCTGGCCCCTTTTCTGGCCGGCGCGTTCTTGCTCATCGGTCTGCCGACGCTGCTGACTGCCGGCTTGGCCTTCACGCGCTATGACGCCATTATGCCGCCGGTCTGGGTTGGGCTGGAAAACTTCGCCGCCATCTTTCGCCGCGAGGTCTTCTGGATCGCAGTGCGCAATTCGCTGCTCTTCGCCCTGACCGCCGCGCCGCTCCAGGTGTTGGGCGCCCTGCTCCTGGCCCTGTTGTTGCACCCAGTGCGCCGGGGCGTGGAGGGCTATCGTTCCGCCGTCTACCTGAGCGCCGTGGTGCCTGACGTGGCTTATGCGCTGATCTGGCTGTGGCTTTTCAACCCGCTCTATGGGCCGATCAACCTCGTGCTGGCCGCGGTGCGGCTGCCACAGCCACTCTGGCTGGCCGACCCGGCGACGGCGCTCGCCGCACTGGTGATCATGGCGGCAGTGCGCGTCGGCGAAGGGATGCTGCTGCTGATCGCGGCGCGGCAGGCGCTGCCCGCTGCCTTCTTCCAGGCAGCCATGCTCGACGGCGCGGGCCGCTGGTCCGCTTTCCGCTACATCACCTGGCCGCTGCTGCTGCCCTGGCTGCTCCTGCTGCTGGTGCGCGATGTGGTGATCGGCGCGCACGCCGCGTTCACGCCCACTTTGATCATGACCGGCGGCGGCCCAGGCTACGCCACGACCCTGCTCCCTTTCCTGATCTACGAGGAAGCCTTCGGTTCTCTGCGCATTGGCCAGGCCGCGGCCATGATGAGCGTGATGTTCGCCGCCATTGGCCTGTTCGTCTGGCTCGTTTTTCGCCGCAGCGGCGGCTGGGCGCAGGTCGATGAACCATAGGCAGCCGTTCTCCCGCGGACGCCTGGCGCGGCTTGGCTGGCACGCAGCGGCGCTGGCCGTCGCCGCGCTCTTTCTGGCCCCGCTGCTCTGGGTAGTGAGCGCGTCGCTGCAGCCGGTGGGGCTGCCGCCAGCGCGCACCATCGGCTGGTTTCCCCACGGCGTCGCCTGGGCCAACTACGGCGAGATCTTCCGCCTGGTGCCGCTGGCGCAGCAGATCGCCAACTCGCTGCTGGTGAGCGTCACTGGGGCGACGCTGACGATTCTCACCGCATCCTGGGCCGGATACGCGATGGCGCAGATGCCGCCGGCGGTGCGCGGCTGGCTGGTGGGGCTGGCGCTGCTCTTGCTGCTGGCGCCGACCAGCGCCGTCTGGCTGCCGCGCTACGTCCTCTTTGCCCACCTTGGGCTGATCGACACCTACGTGGCGCTCGTCGCTCCTGCGTTGATGGGCGCGAAGTCGCTCTTTGTGCTGATGTACTTCTGGCATTTCCGTTCGGTCACACCCGAGCTGTTCGAGTCGGCCTGGCTGGACGGCGCGGGCGTCTGGACGAGCTGGCGGCGCATCGCCCTGCCCCTGGCCCGCCCGACCACCCTGGCCGTGGCGGTGCTGGCCTTCAGCCACTTTTGGAGCGATTTTGTGGACCCGCTGCTCTTTCTCAAGTCGCCGGAACGCTTCACCGTGGCGGTGGGGCTGCGCATGTTCCAGCAGATGGAGACGACCCACTGGGCGCTGCTCCTGGCCGCGGTGATGGTGATGATCGCACCGGTGATCTTGTTCTATTTTGTGCTCCAGGGCGCGCTGCAGCGCAGTAACCACCCGCTGCGCCGCAGCCTGCAAGGAGGTTGAACGGTGTCTCTCCAGGGCGCATGGCGCTGGGTCATTCCGGGGCTGCTGGCCGGCTGGCTGCTGGCGGTAAGCGGCTGCGCGCCGCGCCCTGAGCCGCCGCTCACCTTCCTCATTGCCGGCGACCCGGCCGACGAGGCCGCCTATCGCACGCTGGTCGCTGCCTTCATGGCAGAAAACCCCGGCCTGCGCGTCGAGCTGCTGAACATCCCCAGCGTGCGCGACTTTCAGCGGCGGCTGGTGGCGGATTTCGCCGCGGGCGCGCCGCCCGACATCTTCCTGATCAACTACCGGCGCTACGGCCCCTTCGTCGCCAGCGGCGCGATTGCGCCGGTTGGCCCCTTCCTGGCGCAGAGCACGGAGCTTGCAGCTGCGGACTTTTACCCGCAGGCCCTGGCCGCGTTCACCTGGCAGGGCGAACTGATCTGCCTGCCGCAGAACATGTCCAGCCCCGTAATCTACTACAACCAGGATCTCTTTGCCGCGGCCGGCCTGCCCGCCCCCGGCGACGCGTGGACGTGGGACGAGTTTCTGGCGACGGCGCAGGCGCTCACCCGCGACCTGGACGGGGACGGCGCAGCGGATCAGTACGGCCTGGGCGTGGAGCCGACGCTGGCCCGCGCCGCGCCCTTCCTCTGGATGAACGGCGGCGACCTGGTGGACGACCCCGCCGCACCGGCGCGCCTGACCCTGGACGCGCCGGCCAGCCGCGCCGCGCTGGCCTGGTTTGTGGCGCTGCAGACGGTGCATGGGGTCGTGCCCGACGCAGCAGCGGAGGCATCAGAAAGCAGCCTCAGCCGCTTTCTCAACGGCCGGCTGGCGATGTACGTGGAAAGCCGGCGCGCCGTGCCGGAGTTCCGGCTGATCGAGGGCTTTGCGTGGGATGTGGCGCCGCTGCCGGTGGGGAAGATGCCCGCCACGCTCCTCCACGCCGACGCTTTCTGCCTGTCCGCCGCGGGCAAGCAGCAGGCGGCGGCCTGGCGTTTTGTCGAATTTGCCAATACCCGCGCCGGCCAGCGCATCCTGGCGCGCACCGGGCGCACGGTGCCCTCGCGCATCGATCTGGCCACCGACCCGGCCTTTCTCGACCCGCAGGCCCGGCCGGCGAGCAGCCGGGTCTTCCTCGCTGCGATCCCGGCCATGCGCAGCCTGCCGGCCATGTCCACCTGGCTCGAAGTGGAGAGCGTGGTGGACGCCGAGTTGGAGCAGGCGTTTTACGGGCAGATCACGCTGGATGAGGCGATCCGCAATGCCACCGCGCGCAGTGCGGAGTTTTTGCGGTGATGGCTCGGCTACTCTGCTGCGGGGCAGGCTCAATGCAGAGCGGTGTGGTATACTTTGTTCAACCACAGCATGTGCGACGCTCATCTGTGCGATCAACTATCTTGCAACCCTGTCAGGTTCTGCCTGCGCTCTAACACAATGCAATGAACAACCTCTTACAACTTGGGGCAGTAGAACTTGCGCAGTTCCTCAGCGCCAACCTGCCCTCCCTTTCGGATACATGGTGGCAGCGGCACGTCGTAGATTGCCTGAGCTACCAGCAGCAGCGCATGGTGCAGGAACACGGCTGCAAAACGCTCGACCAACTCGACTTTGCTGCGCTTTTGCGTGTGCTTGACCAGAATTGGTACGAGCTTTCCGCGCGGCTTTCGCTGCCCAGAGAGGGTCGCAACTGGGTCAAAGAGCTTCAGAATGCGCGCAACCGCTGGGCGCATCTTTCTGCCCAGGGAGCGCCGGCGTCCGAAGTTTATCGCGACGCAGATACGCTGGGGCGGTTTCTGGCGATGATCGGCGCAGCAGCGGCAACGTTGGGCGTGGTGGAAGAAACCAAAGTTAGGGTGGTGCAACAGATGGCGGCTGAAAGTGCAGTGGGTACGCAAAGAATCCCAGGAAAGGAATTCCGCCAGGAAATAGTGACACAAACAGTTGACGCCAACGCAACACGGATGCAGGAGCCGCTCTTCAGCCGTGGCGATCTGGTGGCGTTGCGTTCCAATCCCGCGCAGGTCATGTCGGTGATCGATGTGATCCAGGGCGTCGCTGAGAATCGCTATCGCGTATTCCACAACAATGCCAAATCCGAATATTACGAAAGCCAGTTGCAGGCACTGGTTGAAGTTGATGACGAGCGGGCGACGCTGGCTGCCGATGAACTGCGCGCCTATCTGACCAGCCTGCAGCTGCTGTCACCCTCCACTGCCAATCTCTTTTCACTGCGTTCAGGCCGAGTCAACTTTGTACCCTACCAATACCGCCCCGTGTTGAAATTGATCCGCGCCGACCAACCGCGGTTGCTCATTGCCGACGAGGTAGGTGTAGGCAAAACTATCGAGGCCGGTCTGATCATCAAAGAGCTGCGCGCCCGCATGGATATTTCCTCGGTGCTGATAATCTGCCCCAAAGCATTGGTCGCCGAGAAGAAGTGGTTCCTTGAGATGAAGCGGTTTGACGAGGATTTCACCGCTTTGGATGGGCCGCTGCTGCGCCACTGCTTGAACGAAACTCATCTTGAAGGAGAATGGCCGGAGAAATATGCAAAAGCCATTCTGCCGTTCTCACTCTTTGATTCTGAGCTTGTGTTTGGTAATCCCGGCCGCACCAGGACGCGTGATCGCGGCTTGCTCAACCTCGACCCGCCGCCCAAATTCGACCTGGTGATCGTCGATGAGGCGCATCATCTCCGCAACGCCGAAACTCTGCTCCACCAGGGCATTCGCTATTTCTGTGACCATGCCCAGGCCGTGCTGTTTCTGACCGCAACGCCGGTGCAACTGGGCAGCGACGATCTCTTCACTCTCCTGAATGTGCTGCGCCCCGACCTGGTGATCGACCACGCCAGCTTTGAGGCGATGGCTGCGCCTAATCCACATATCAACGCCGCTGTGGCTGCCTGCCGCCGCGCCGGAGAGGATTGGCAGCAAGCAGCCAGGGCGCACCTGGAACAGGCGGCGCAGACTACCTGGGGTCGCGTATTCCTGGCCGAGTCGGACACCTTCCAGAACGCCTATGACCGGTTGTCCGCTGACGCACTTGATGACGCTGAACGGGTTGGGCTGACGCGCACTATCGAGGAACTCTATACATTCAGCTCGCTGATCAACCGCACCCGACGCAGGGACATCGGTGAGTTCACGACCCGCAAGCCGGAGACCGTGACGATCGAATTCACACCGGCGCAGCAGGAACTGCACGACAGACTGCTCGATGTGATTGCCCGCATCCTTGCCCACCGCCACGGCGAGC